>JANPGL010000566.1:0-13712 GCA_031423915.1 Actinomycetes bacterium
CTGCTCGCCAACGGGGTGCTCGTACCCGGCACCCGTCGGTCGTTCCTGTCGGCGGCCCACACGCCCACCGACGTCGACGCCATCGCCGACGCCGTGGAGGCGAGCCTGCTCGCCGTCCGTGACGACGGCCGGATCTGACCACCACGTCCCGGTTCCCGGAGGCCCCGTGAGCTTCGAACCCGTGATCCCCGCCGGCACCGAGGCGGCGACCGAGCGCTTCCACTTCTCGGCGGCCGCTCGCGTCGGCGACCTCGTGCTGTGTTCCGGCCAGATCGGCACCGCCGACGACGGGACGGTGCCCGACGATCCGGCCGAGGACTTCCGCAACGCCTGGCGCAAGGTCGGCGAGGTGCTCCACGCCGCCGGTATCGGCTACGCCGACATCGCCGAGATGACGACGTTCCACGTCGGGCTCCGGGACCACCTGGCCACCTTCCTCGCCGTGCGCGACGAGTTCCTCTCGGCGCCCTGGCCGGCGTGGACCGCCATCGGCGTGAGCGAGCTCGCGGTGCCCGGCGCCCGGGTCGAGATCAAAGTGACCGCCGTCGCCCATCCCCGCTGAGCGGCCAACCGAGTCCGGCGCTTGCGACGTACGCGCGGCCAGTCCCACGCGGGCTATAGAGGCTCGCATGTCGACGCAGTGTGCTCAAGAAGGGAGCGCAACGGATCCTGGTTGGATCCGTCTGATTTCCGTCAGTGACCGGTGGTGCCCTGCGAGGGCGTCGGGCTGTCGGGTGTGACCATCGCGGCTCACCTCCGTCATCAGTGCACGTCAGATCGTCACTGCCCACCAGAGCACCACTTCCCGTCGCCGAGCGCCAGCCGCGACGCGAGCAGGACGCTCAACGAAGGCCCCGGCAGAGCTCATCTGTTACCGCGTTCGCACCTAGGACGCGAAGGGCGAACTCGGTCGTTCGACTCTGGCTGGGATGGCGCGGTCGTCCGACACTGGGGCCGGGAGGTGCCCCGTGAGGCTTGCTGCCGGACCCGGACGGTACGTCGATTGGTCCACGCCCGGCTCGCTGGAACGGGACCACCTGGATGTCGACCCGACAGGAGGTCACCATGTCTATGAAGACGTTGGAACCGAAGGTGAAGAGCCCCCGGCTGCCGCCTCGCTGGTTCATCCGGTTCTTCTGGCTCAACCATCGTCGCCTGTACCGCGCCACCCGCGGTCATGTCGGCCTGTGGCGGCCCAAGGGCGACCGTTGGGGCGCCATGTGCGTGATCGCCACCGGCCGCCACACCGGTGAGGAGCGTCGTGTCATGGTGGGCTACTTCGAGGATCGGGAGAACCTGGTCACCATGGCCATGAACGGGTGGATGCCGGGCACACCCGCGTGGTGGCTGAACGTGCAGGCCCATCCCGAAGTCGAGGTCATCACCGTCGATGGCCTTCGAAAAGTGCGAGGCCGAGCCGCGCACGGTGAGGAACGCGCGCGCCTGTGGGCGCGCTGGAGCGAGATCGATCAGCACCTCGACCAGTACGCGTCGCGCCGGCACGGCGAGACCGCCATCGTCGTGTTCGAACCCAGGTGAGCGCCGTGGCTTAGCCCGCAGGACTCACACCCCGAGCGCCCGCACGCGTGGCAGGAACCCGCCACCTGTGGCTGGCCGTGGACAGCGGGTTCGGTTCGTCGGCCGTGGCAGCGTTAACGCCGGCGTCGCACGATGGACAGGTACGAGGGGGATAGTTGACGTGGCCCTCGAACATGCTGAATTGACCGAGACCGAACGCATCCAACTCTCGGCCGTCCGGCACTCCGCGGCGGACATCGCCAGGAAGTCCCAAGAGAGGTTGCGGGCGTAGTGCACCCGGCCGCGCTGCCAGGAAGATCCGGTGAAGCACTTGCGGATTGCGGTCTTCAGGCGGGCGTGCGCGTCGGAGATCACCAGGCGCACCCCGGCGAGACCGCGGGCCCGTAGGCTGCGCAGGAACCGGGTCCAGAACGTCTCGTCCTCGGAGTCGCCGTGTCGACGCCGAGGACCTCGCGCCCACCTTGGGCGGTGATGCCGGTAGCGACGACGACCGCTCGGGACACGACCTGGCCGAGGGCGTCGTCGCGGACGTTCACGTAGGTCGCGTCCAAATAGACGTACGGGAACGTGGTGTGACCGAGCGTGCGGGTCCGGAACGCCGCGACGCGTTCGTCGAGCCCGGTGCAGATCCTCGATACCTCGGACTTGGAGATCCCGCAGCCGCCCATAGCGACGACAAGGTCGTCAACGGTGCGGGTCGACACAGCGTTGACTTAGGCCTCCATCACCACTGCGTAGAGGGCCTGGTCGATGCGTCGGCGGGGCTCGCACGCCGAGTCGGTCGGCCGCCCTCGTGGGGCCACCAGACGGTCGCCCGCTGGCACCGCAGCCGGGTGGAGGCGCTGATCCTGTCCGGGACGTTGCCGTCGAAGAAGACTGGTGGCCAGTGGCTGCTGGCGGGTAGGGAGCTGGATCTCTTCGACAACGTACGCCCGCACCGGCGCGGCAGACCGTTGAGCGCCCCGGTGGCGTTGACCACCAAGACAACGCGAGCCATCACCCTCAAAATTCCAGCGAACTGCCGACTCAGGACACTAGTTCGAGAAGTCGCGCAACGAGCGGAGCTCCTCGAGGTCCAGCAGCGGCGACGCACGGCCCGACAGCGCCGAGAGCAGCGCTACAAACGGTGCGTCGCCGTCGTCAGGCTCGGCACCACCCATCCGACGCGAGCGCCTGCGATGCGTGCCCTGTGTGCCGGCTCCGCCAGCAGCCGACTCTTGCCGTACCCGGCGGATCCCTCGACGAGCACCACCCCGGGCTGCCCGTCCATGACACCGGCGATGGCGCCGTCGAGCGAAGCGAGATGACGGTCACAGCCCCGCAACGGCGGGGTGGCAACCTGACGAGCGACGGGACGGTCATCACCGTCGATCGAATCACCAACATCGGCCACGGAACCTCCCCTGCGGGTGCCAGCGACGACGTGGGAGCGGGTCGCAGGATCTGGGTCAAAGCAGCCCGACGGCCCCAAACCCGGGTTGGTCGGCCGATCTTGCGCTCCTGCATCATCGTCTCTCGGCGCGGTCGCCTGCCTCATCACTGCCCGAAATCGGGTCGCTCGGTTCTTCCTCTCGGAAAGGTCCAAGGGTACGAGCGGCGGGGCCCAGCGGCACTGGTGGGGCGGCGCTACGCCGCCCGAAGATCGAGTCACGGCACCACCTTCCCGCGTCCTAGACCGGCGTCACCGGTGCCCGCTGTCGTGGAGGTGATGTCGTGACCAACATCGTTCGAAAGCCTCTGCCTTTCCTGGTGCCTGAGTACTGCAAGGGCTGCGGGCGCTGCATTGCCTCGTGTACCAAGGGCTGCATCTCGCTCGGCACCGAGATACATCCCGGAACGGGCCTCGTCCCGATCGTGCTCGAACTGACGCGGTGCAACCGCTGCGGGCTGTGCGTGGACGCGTGTCCGGAACCGTTCGGCCTACGGCCGGAGGGCGAGGAGGCGGCGTTCGTGTTGCTCGATCCCGCCTCTCTGGGTGGTCCAAGGCCCTATGACGCACCCACACCGGAGCCAGAGCCCGACGTGACCGTCGCCCTGCCAGATCGCGCCCCCCTCGTCGTGAAGGGCACGTACGCGGCGGCGGTTGGCGCCGTCCTGGCCGGATGCCGTCACGTCTTCGGCTACCCGATCACGCCGTCCACTGAAGGCGCCGAGATGATGGCCAAGGTCCAACCGGAGCTTGACGGGGTGTTCGTCCAAGCGGTGAGCGAGGTTGCCACCGTCAACATGATGTACGGCGCGGGAGGGGCCGGGAAGCGGTGCATAACCTTCACCAGCTCTCCCGGATTCAGCCTCATGCTGGAGGGGATCTCCTACTTGATCGGAGCGGAGGTGCCGGCCGTCTTCGTGAACATCATGCGAGGCGGGCCGGGGCTGGGGAACATCGGACCCGCGCAGGCGGACATCAAGCTGGCCTGCCGTGGCCTCGGTCACGGCAACACGCACGCGATCGTCTTGGTCCCTGCCACGCCGCAGGAGATGCTGGACAGCGCGATGCAGTCGTTCGAGCTCGCGTTCAAGTACCGGAATCCCGTGGTGATCCTCGGCGACGGCTATCTCGGACAGATGACCGGGAAGGTGCGCCTTCCCGACCACATGGTCGTGCCGGGCATCCCCGAGTGGGCCGTCTACGGCGACCGTTCGCATCGGGGCAACCTGATCTGCTCCATCGACCTGTCGGAGGTCGGACTCGAGCGTCATGATCAAGCCCTCGACGACAAGTACGCACGGATGGCGGCCGAGGAGCAGCGGGCCGAACTCCACCGCTGCGACAACGCCGACATCGTCCTCGTGGCATGCAACACTCCGGCCCAACTGGCCAAGGGGGCCGTGAAGGAGTTGCGCAACAAGGGCTTGCGGGTGGGGCTGTTCCGCCCAATCACGTTGTGGCCGTTCCCGATCGATGCCCTCTGTCGGATCATCGCCCGGGCACGCCACATCGTCGTGGTCGAGGCCAGCGAAGGCCAGTTGGAGGACGAGGTGCGCTTGGCCCTGAGCCACGCCGAGGTGCACGCCCCGCCGATCAGTCACGTGCGCCGCCAAGGCGGGATGCTCCCCTCTCAAGCGGAGGTTGTCGAGCACGTCCTGGGTCTGGAGGGGGTGCACTGATGCCGTCGTCTGTCTTCTATCGCCAGTTCGAACGCCACGGTCACGCCGAGGGGCTCAAGGCGCACACGACCACCTACTGCCCCGGGTGTGGTCACGGGCTCGCTCAGAAGTACCTGGCTGAGGCGATCGACGAGCTCGGCGTGCAGGACCGCACGGTCCTGGTGTCACCCGTCGGGTGCTCGGTGTTCTCCTACTACTACTTCGACGTCGGCAACACGCAGGCCGCGCACGGCCGGGCACCGGCCGTCGCCATCGGCCACAAGACCGCCAACCCGGATTCGATCGTCGTGTGCTATCAGGGCGATGGTGATCTGGCGTCGATCGGACTGGCCGAGATCATCAGCGCGGCCCAGCTGGGGATGCCGATGACGGTGATCTTCGTCAACAACGCCATCTACGGGATGACGGGCGGCCAGATGGCACCGACAACGCTCCTCGGTCAGCCCACGACGACCTCACCCGACGGCCGGACCCTGTTCGCCGGAAGACCGCTGAAGGTGGCCGAGCTGATTGCCGGACTCGACGGCCCGATCTACGTGGAGCGCGTTGCGCTCTACGACAACCGCCACCGGACGCATGCCAAACGCGCCATCAAGAAGGCCCTCGAGCTCCAGGTCGACGGCGCCGGGTTTGCGCTGATCGAGGTCCTTTCCGAATGCCCGATCCACCTCGACCTCGACCCCCGAGCCGCCGAGGCCTGGGTGAGGGACAGCATGGAGCCAGTCTTCCCTTTGGGCGTGAAGAAGGACGTCATCGACGGCCCCCGCTTCCCGCCCATCCCGAGGCCGACCTTCGACCCCGAACGAACGCTGGCCGCGCTGGACACGACGACCGACCGCCCCGAGCGCTTCGCGATCGCGTTCCCGTCGCACCTCGATCCGGAGGACGTCAGTCTCAAGCTGGCGGGCGCCGGCGGGGACGGTGCACAGACGGCGGCGATGCTCATCACACGGGCCGCCATCGGCGAGGGCTTCGACTCGACCCACATCCCGAGCTACGGCCCTGAATCCCGAGGTGGTACCTCGTACGCCGACGTTCACGTCGCGATGAAAGAGGTGCTTTCCCCCGCAGCGCCGCACCCTCATGTCCTGGTGGCGTTCAACGCTCCCAGCCTCGCCAAGTTCGGCCCGACCGTGCGCCCTGGCGGCATCGTGATCTACGACCGTTCGGTGATCGGGGTGCCGCCGGAAGCGCTGGCGGACGGGGTCCGCGTCGTCGGCGTGCCTTTCGCCGCAGTGGCCAGGGACCTCGGCTCGGTGCTCGTCAAGAACGCCGTCGCTCTCGGCGCCCTGCAAGCCGTTACCCAGATGTTCCCGAAGTCGACGTTCCTCGCTGCGATGCGCGCTTCGCTCAGCGGCAAGCGAGCCTTGGTTGATCTCAACGAGCTGGCCTTCGAGCGGGGCGCCGAGCTCGCCGACCGGTAGCCCAGACACCCTCGACTCACCATCGGTCAGCCGTGTTGGCGGCAGCGCTCCTTGGTGATGGTTCGGCGTCGGTTGGTGGCGAGCGTTCGGCGTCGGTCAGTGGCGGTGTCAGTCGCGTGATCAGTGTGGCGGTCAGCAGAGCAGGCTCGGGGTTCCGAGCCGCCCGACGGTCGCCGTGTTCGGGACCTCGCTGTGATGATGCGGCAGCCGGCTGGGAGTCGCCGCAAGCCGTCTTCGCCTGTGGCCGGGGCGATGGTGTCAGCCATCCGAGCGGCGGTCTGGACGACGGCGTCCCCGCACCGCAGGTGACTGGGCCACGTAGAGAGTGTGCGAGCGGGCGGACGCCGACCGGTAGAAGCGGCCGAGGTCCTGGGTGAGGTGACGGGTGTGGAAGTGCAGCGTCAGGTCGCGGAAGGCGACGCTCGAGCAGCCGGCGGCGGTGAGCGCGTTGCTCGCTTTCGCCACATCGGCGTAGGTGAACAGGTCGTCACCGGGTGGAAGCGCTCCGGCGATGGACAGGTCGCCTTGCTGAGCACGCGCACCCATGATGACGGCGAACAGCGGATTGATGGGCGGGGTTGCCATGTGGCGAGGGCTAGGCGACCGCCAGGGATCAGCACGCGGTGCAGTCTCGCGAAGGCGGTGTACGGGTCGGCGAAGTGGGGTAGCCCGAACGAGTTCACGGCGGCGTCGAGGCTGTCGTCCTCGAGGGGGAGTTGCTCTGCGGCGTCGACGCGGCCTACGGCGCAGCGGGCGGCTACGTGCGGCCCGCCGGAGTCGGAGACCAGTCAGATCGACTGGGATCTTCGAGCCGAGGGTGC
Source organism: Actinomycetes bacterium (assembly GCA_031423915.1). Classification (GTDB taxonomy): domain Bacteria; phylum Actinomycetota; class Acidimicrobiia; order Acidimicrobiales; family Ilumatobacteraceae; genus JANMAT01. The sequence goes on from JANPGL010000566.1 coordinate 6,893, forward strand.
CAGCCTGCGCGTCCATCACGGCGAGATCGTCGCGGTGCGGGAACGTGAATGACCCGCGCTCAGGCCGTGATCGCGGCGATCGAGGGCGCGCCTCGCAGGCGTGCTCGCTTACGTGGAACGGAAGGAACCTGGCCAGTGCCTGCCGCTGACGGCGGTGTCATGACCGAGGGCCCTAGCTCACTGGCCGGTTCGGGCGGACACTGGCTCACGTGGGAGCCGAGCGCACACGCATGGCTGGGCGGTCCGACGGCCGACCGTCGACCACCACGGATGGGACCCTCGGCCCGCCTGTCGCGTCGTGTTCAACATCGACCATGAATGCGCCTGACAAGGGGGAGGCATCGGTCGAGGCGCCCGGTCTTCGCCGGGTCCTGGGCCTTGTCGACGTCACCGCCAGCGGCGTCGGGATCATCATCGGTGCGGGCATCTACGTGTTGCTCGGCGCGGCCACGGCCGAGGCGGGTGCCGGTGTATGGATGTCGTTCGCGCTCGCGGCAGGCCTGTGCGCGTTGACGGGCCTGTCGTATGCCGAGCTTGCGTCGATGTTCCCCAACGCCGGCGCCGAGTACGAGTACACGCGCCAAGCGTTCCGCGAACGATGGGCGTTCCTCGTCGGCTGGACGATGACCGTCGGGCTGATGGTGGCGACCGCCGCGATCGCGATCGGCTTCGCTCACTACCTGCGCTACTTCGTCGATGTTCCAATCGTGGGGGCCGCGGTGGCACTCATCGCGTTCGATGCGGTGGTGGCGTTGTGCGGGATCCGGCGTTCGGCTCGACTCACGCTCGCGCTCAGCGCCATCCAAGTCGCGGGACTTCTCGTCGTGATCGTGATCGGCGCTCCGCACATCGGATCTCGCAGCCTGATCGCCGACGCGCATGTCGGTGGCGTGGTGGGTGGTGCTGCGCTCGTGTTCTTCGCGTTCATCGGGTTCGACGAGGTCATCACGTTGGCCGAGGAGACCCGCAACCCGACGCGCGTGATCCCGCGGGCGCTCCTCGCTGCGCTGGCGATCTCGACGCTGCTCTACGTGGCCGTGGCCGTCGCCGCCGTCAGCGTCATCGGTGCCTCTGCACTCGCCGACTCGAAGCGACCGCTGGCCGATGTCATGGCCCACGTGCTCGGCGGACGAGCGGAAGGCGCCGTCGCCGCGATTGCGCTCGTCACCACGATCAACACGTCGCTGCTTGCCGTGACGGCGTCGTCTCGGCTGATCTACGGGATGGCGCGCGTCGGCGCGCTACCGTCGGTGGCCGCTCGTGTCTCCGGGCGCACCGGCGCACCACTCGTTGCCGTGGCTGTCGCATCGACCGGTGCTATCGCGTTCGCGCTCGTCGGCGACCTCACGTTCATCGCCAGCGTCACGGACTTCGCGGTCTATGTCGTGTTCCTGGCGGTGAACGCGTCGGTGGTCGTCCTGCGGCGCCGTTCTCCCGACGCGCCCCGCGGCTTCCGCACGCCGGGGTCCGTCCGAGGGATACCGGTGCTGCCCGTCGCTGGCTCGGTCGCGGCGCTCGTCATGATGCCCCAGCTCAGGGCCGCGTCGCTGCTCTTGGGCGCCGCACTTCTAGTCGTCGGTCTTCTCGCCTATCCGGTCCTCGACCGGAGCGACACGGGGCGCTGAACCGCAGAGGCTTCGATGGACACCAGTGCCTGTCCGGCGGTCCCTGGACGATACCAAGGGGGGTATTGGTGCGGCCCGTGCCGCACCGTGGCCCCCGAGATCGAAGCGCTCGCCGCCAAGTACGGCGACGCCATCAAGGTCGTCAAGGTCGACGTCGACGCCAACCGCGCCACCGCCGGCCGCTACGGCATCCGCGGCATCCCGACGATCGGCCTCTTCGAAGGCGGCAAGCTCACCAAGCAGGCCGTCGGCGCACGGCCCCGCCACGCCATCGAGGCCGAGCCCGGCCTCACCCGCTTCGCGCCGGCGGCCAAGCCATGACCGTCCACGCCATCGAAACCACGACCCGGCTTTGCATGGCCGACGCAGAAGCCGCCGTGCGCGCCGCGGTCGCCGGCGAAGGCTTGTGGGCTCGCGGTCCTCACGCCGCCCTCTCCGCGTCGACGAGATGACAGATCCTCGTCTCGCCTCGGGAGGCGGAAGAGGGAGTGCCAGCTCGGCGCCACGCGCAGCGCCATTGCTGCGACTGATCTCGGCTCTATGCGCTGTCCGCCCAGCTATGCGTCCGAAATCTTGGTCGCGATCTTGGACGACCTCGTTCGCAGCCGCCGGGCGGCGCCGTTAGCCACGCAGCGTGCCAGCCCAGAGACGAGCGTCCCACGGAACGTGGCCGGAAAGACAACGGATACTGCTTGGATGCATCCGATTTCCGCTAGTTACTGCTCGGCAATCTCACGTCGACCAGCTCTGAGCTGCGGTTTTGTGCGCCCCTGGGAGTCGAACCCAGAACCTGCGGATTAAGAGTCGGATCGCAGCCGTCCCACCAGTACCAACCCGTACCAACTGAGCAGGGAAAACGCGCTCGGCGAGTACGACGAGTCCCATCCCGTACCAACGAGTACCAACGAAAATCTTGGATGGAATCTTGGATGGGCGGTCTGTCTGAAGGTTCAGCTCGTGACCGTCCAGGCCATCGCTGCTGACTACAGCGTGAAGACCGCCGCCGGGCCGGTCACGGCTGCTCGCCCTGGAGCAGGGCGGCGCCGCGGGTGGCGGCGGCGGGCATGATGGTCGGGTCGCCGCGCCGCCACAGGACGGTGAGGGTCACGCCGGTGAGCAGCCAGCCCGCCGGTGCATCGGGGGCGCGGCGGAGTGTGTCGTCGTAGTAGCCGCCGATGGTGAACCACGACGCCGGTTGGTCGGGTTCGAACACGTGGTGGGCCTGCATGTACATGCGGCACTGGGCCCGGTCGCCGTCGATGGTGGCGATCGGGTTGGTCATCGAGTGCTGGGTGGCCGCCAGTCCCGTGAAGAGGGGCCGCACGCCGTTGACCCACTGCTCCGCGTTCATCACGGAGGCGGCGCCGCCGCTGTATGACGTGAAGTCGATGGCTACGCGATCGTCGAAGATCGACCGGTAGAGCTCGAAGTCGCGGGTGTCGATCCCGAGCGCGTAGCGGTACACGGTCTCGGCGACGGCGAGCTTGTCCTCGGTTGTCAACGCAACACCTCCGTGAGGTCGATGGGTTCCGCGCGTGGCGGTCAGAACAGGGGTCGCTCGGCGAGGGGCTGGTACACGAGGCGGTCGCGCTCGGCTGCCCGCACCAGGTAGTGGCGCACCATGGCGACCTGGTCGTCGTGGGCGCCGTCGTGGATGAGGTGGATAGCCGCCTCCAGCGCGGTACGGCGGGCCAGGTTGCCGACCGCTGGCGACGCGTCGGGCGGGAACTCGCGCGACACCGGCACGCCGGCCGCCTGCAGTTCGGCCAGGAGCGCGTCGAGGTCCTCGTCGTCGGCGCGCAGCACCTCGGCCTCGTGGTCGACCCGCGCCGCGAGGTGGGCGAGGAGTGCATCGATGGTGCGGAGCTCGCTGGCCGGCCACGGCTGGTCGGCGACGAGGGGCGCGATGTTGGTGCGCAGCGTGTGGGCGATGGCGGTGATGAGCTCGCTGCTGGTGGGGGTCATGCCCGTCCTCCGGTCGTCCCGGCTCTGGTCGCAGCCGCGTCCTCGATGACGTAGGGGCTGCGCTGGCGGGACAGGATCTGGTTGCCCAGTTCCTCGACGTCGCGGCCGAGTGCCGTGGCCAGCCATGATTCGGTGGCCTTGGCGACACCCATGCCGAGGGCGGGGCGCACGAGTCTGCGGTCGCGTCCGTCGAGGAAGCCGGCGAGGCCGCCGTTGGTGGTCATCGAGGCCTTGATGCGGATCCACACGACCGACCACGCGAGGCGTCGGCGGTCGATGGCGAAGCCGGCGGCGTCGGCGTAGTGGGCGAGGGTGTCGTCGGCGTCGTGGAGCGACAGGAGGCCCTGAGAGAAGGCCCAGTCGAGGGCGGGGTCGCCGATGGCGGCGAGCTCCCAGTCGGACAGCGCGACGATGCGGCCGTCGCGCCAGATCTCCTCGCCCACGCCGTTGTTGCCCTTCAGCAGGCTGAGCACCTCACCGCCGGGCGGGAGCTGCTCCTCGAGCCAGTACAGGGCCTCGGTCAGCATGGGGAACGGGTCGGTGCGTTGCGCGGCCCACAACGAGCGCCAATGGCGCAGCTCCTCGCCGAGGGCGGCGGCGGCGCTGGTCGGCGTGAAGAGCACGTCGCCGAACCCGACCGACCGCCAGTCGAGCGTGTGCACGAGCGCGAGCTTCTCGGCCATCTCGTAGCACACGGCGCGTCGGACCTTGGCGCCCTCGGCGCCGCCGCCGCCGGGAGCGAGGGTGAGGCCGGGTACTTTCGACGACCCGTCGACCAGGCGCCGCACCATGTGGGGCAGCCCACCGGCGAACTCGACGCCCTCGGCGTACCACAGCGGCTCGGCGACGGGCACGGGCGAGTCCCAGAGCCGCTCGTACACCTCGTACTCGACGCGCATCGGGACGGGCACCAGGGGCCCGCCGGGATGGTCGACGCGCATGACGAACCCGCCGTGCTCGGCGGTGTCGACGATCCAGGTCTCGCGCGAGTGACCAGGGAAGGTACGGTGGAGACCGGTGACCTGCAGCGGGCCGAGGTGGTCGGACAGGTAGCGCTCGAGGTCGGCGAGCTCCATCTCAGGCCTCGACGGTGGGGGCGGGGAGCGGTGGGCGGGCGATGATCGTGAGATGACCGTCGCCCTGCACGGTCCCCCCGCCGGGCTCGGTGACGGTGAGGGCCACGTCGGTCTCCCGGTGCCAGTGCTGGCGGGTGGTGCCGTCGGGGAGGAGCACGTCGGCCGGTGCGGACAGGTCGTACTCGTCGATCTCGACGGCGTGGCCGCGCGGGACGCCGAGACCTTCGCCGTCGTCCCAGCCGCCGCTGTAACCGGCTCCGCTGAAGTCCCACGGCGCGCGCAGCGGCGTGGCGTCGAAGTCCCAGACGCGACCGTCCGAGGTGGTGGCCTGGAGCCGGGCGTGCGAGAACACGGTGTGCCCGTCGACGAAGGTGATGTCGTGGCGGATCTCGTCGACCTCGAGCGAGACGGAGGGGTCGGCCGTGTCGGGGATGAGGTGACCGTCGGTCATCTCGGTCCGACCGTCGGAGTCGGCCCGCATCTGGAACTGGCCGGCAACGTGGCCCGCCCGAAACGCGATCCAGATGAACAGCGAGCCGAGCGCTCCGTGGGGTGCCGATCGGATCGGTTGCGTCGTCACCGGGTCCCGGCCGCCCATGCCGGGCCGTACGCCCCAGGAGTGGTCGCGCCACGCGAACCAGTCGCCGAGCTCCACCCGCTCGTCGCCGATGGCGACCCACCCCGACGCGGTGCCGAGCTGGTCGAGCCGGCAGTAGTCCTGCACGGCCCGCCCGTTCAGCCGGCGGAAGTGGGGGAGCTCCTCCCGGGGCGGCAGCGTCGCCCGCCACAGGATGTCGCAGGCCAGAGGCGATCCTGGCGACGGCTCCACGACGAGACGATGCGCCACGAGTGGCTCCACCACGTCGACGTGCAGCGGCCCGACCGCCATCGCGTAGTCCGGCCGCAGCGGACGCGACAGGCGCAGGTTGAACTGGCGCTTCCCGCGTCGCACACACAGGAAGCCGTCGCACGTGTCGGTGTTCTTGTAGTTGGCCAGGCCGTAGATGAGTGAGAGCTCGGAGTGTTGGACGCCGACGGCCCACCGGTCGAAGAACCGGTGGTCGCTGGTCACGGCATGATCGAACGTCGTGGGCGCCTGGTGGAGCAGCGTCTCGTCGAGTGGTGTCAGCATCCGTCCCCCTCTGGCGCGTCGCGGCGGTACGGCCGCGCGCTGCGCCCGCATTATTGACGATTGGATAGATAATGTCTAGTGTCCGGAGACGAGGCACTGATTCGGGGGCACGATGGGCACGACGGTTGAGCAGGGCTGGGCACACTTCACGCCGCACCTTCCGGAGGTCATCCAGGATCCGTATCCGGCGTTCCGCTGGCTGCGGGCCAACGCCCCGGTGTTCTACGTGGCGTCGGAGGACATCTGGGTGCTGTCCCGGTACGCCGACATCCAGGCGGCGGCGCGTGACTTCCGGACGTTCTCCCAGACCGAAGGCGTCGGCTACTCCCGCAACGGTGGCGGACTCGGGCTCACCTCGCTCGATCCGCCGCACCACACCGAGATGCGCCGGCTCACGGCCCCGCTGTTCAGCCCGCGCGCCGTGCAGGAGCACCTACCCCAGGCCACGTCGGTGCTCGATCACCTGCTCGACACCGTGTTCGCCGCACCCGACGCCGTCAACATCGCCGAGGCGGTGGCCAACCCGTACCTGTCGACCGTGGTGGGCGACATGATGGGCATCCCGCACGAGGACCGGCTCCACGTGAAGGACGGCGCCACGGCCGGCTCGCTGGCCATGGCCGGCGACTTCTCGCCGGAGGTGCTGGCCGCCATCAACGAGTTCGGCGCGTACTTCCGGCGGTTCGTCGCGGCGCGGGGTGACGCCCTTGCGGCGGGCGAGTGCCCCGCCGGTGCGTTCAGCAACCAGATCTTCGAACGGTGCCCGAACGGCTACGAGCCCACGTTCGACGAGCGCGTCACCTACTCGACGCTGCTGGCCACCGGTGGCAACGAGACCACCGCCCAACTGCTCTCCAACCTGGTGGTCCTGTTGGCCGAGCAGCCGGCCATCCTCCAGCGGTTGCGCGCCGAACCGCACCTGCGCCCGGCGGCCGTGGAGGAGGTCCTGCGCTACATCTCCCCGGTGCCCGGGTTGTTCCGCCACACCACGAAGCCGGTGTTGTTCCCTGGCGCGGGCGAGA
>JANPGL010000567.1:0-3117 GCA_031423915.1 Actinomycetes bacterium
CGGCTTCGATGCGGCCGGCGTGGGGGAGGACGGATCCTCCGGCGCCGGTTCCTCGGCGGGCGCGTCGACCGCCGCCTCTGCCACCGGCGCGACGGTGACGTTCGGGTCGATCGGGTTGCCGTTCTGGTCGACGTAGACCACCCGCGGCACCTTCTGGACGACGTAGACCGTGTCCTGCACCGGCGCCGCGGTCGTGGCCGGCGTGGCGGCGTCGCCGGCGACCGCCGTGGTGTCGACGGCCTGCCCGTCGGTTTCGTTGGCGGTGGTCTTGGCGTTCTTCTCCCACGCCGGCGGCGGAGCGGCCGCCAGCGAGGCGAGCCCACCGAGGAAGGCCGACGTGGTCATGCCGGCGGCCACGATGCGGCCCGCCAGCGCGGCATGACGCTTGCGACCACCGACGATGGCGCTGGCCGGGCGCGGTTCGATGCCGAGGGGCATGGCGCCGAGCGGTGCCTCACTTCCGGCCTTGCGGGCGCGACGCTCCTGGCGGACCACCGACGGGTCGCGCTCGACGATGACGGCCGGTGTGGTCAGGGCGTCGATGCGGAGCCGGGCGTCGGGCGGGGCAAACCCGACGGGCGCCGCCGGGAACGACGACGTGATGACCGGCGCGGCGGGCGGAGGTGGCGGCACCGGGGCAGTGGCACGGGGAGCAGCAGCAGGCGCCGAGCGCGAGACGCGGCCGCGCGCCGCCAGCTTGGCGAGGCGGTCGTTCTGGTCAGCGTCCATGGGGGTTTCCTCCGAGGGGGGCAGTCGTGCGATTCGTCGTCATGGGTACTGGCACTCCCACCAGCCCTGCGGGTGCAGTTCGCACTCCGACCACTGCCGGCCGGCAGCGGGGGCGGGTGGCGCGGGCACCGGCTTCGATCCCCAGTCGGCCGGGATCGAGATCTTGAACGGGTACGCGGCCTTGTTGAACAGCGTGGTCGCCGTCGTGGGCTGCGTGGGCGCCGGAGTCGGGGGCGCCGTCGTCGGGGGCGCCGTCGGGGCGGGGGTGGTCGGCGCCGGAGCGGCCGGCGCCGGCGTGGTGACGACCGGAGCCGGGGTCGTCACGGGCGCGGCCGCGGGGGCGGGGGCGGCCGGGCTCGGTGCGGAACCCGCAACGGGGCCCTGCGCCGCCGGAGGCGTGTAGGCGGCGGGCGCGGCTACCGGGGCGGCGGCGCCGGGGACCGAGATGGTCACGATCTGGTCGACGAACTCGGTCTGGAGCACCACCGCGGGGGCGAGGGTCTGGGGCGGGGAGTCGTCGGCCACGGGAGCTTCGGTCGAGCGGGTGGTGACGGGCGCCGCCGCCTGTCGGGCGGTGCCGACGTGGAGGCCGAGGATGTTCACGCCGGTCAGGGCAGCCACGGTGACGATGCCGGCTGCGCCCACCATGGCGGCGGTAGCGGCGATCGCCAGTGCGGGCTTGCGCTTCATGAGGGCTCCAAAACGAGACGTACGGGGTCGCACCCTTTGTAACAAGCGGAGGTCTGCCACTCGGTAAGGGGAAGTAACGCAGTCGGCAACGATCCGGTGGCCACTCTCTGTGCTCAGGCAAGAACGGAGGGAGATCTTCGTCAGACGGGCGTCAGGTTCAAGCGTTCCGGCAGGGCCGCCTGCCCGAGGTCGTCGAGTGCCTCGTTGACCATTCTGGTCATCCTGCCTATCATGAAGGCGTGCCGCTGTCCGTCGCCGTCGCTGAAGCCAAGGCCCGGTTGTCCGACCTCCTGCGGCAGGCCGAGGCGGGCCAGGAGATCGTCATCACGCGCAACGGCGAGCCCGTGGCCCGCATCGTCCCGATCCGGCCCCGCGCTGGCGGCTTCCTCCGGGGCGAGGTCGTGGTGCACGACGACGACTGGTGGCGCGCCGACGACGAACTGGCCGACGACTTCGGCACCTGAGACCGTGGACCTGCTCCTCGACACTCACGTCTGCGTCTGGTGGGCGACGGACCCCGCGCTCGTGGCGGCCGACGCTCGCCAGGCGATCGCCGACCCGGCGAACACGGTGTGGGTCTCCGCGGCGTCGGCGTGGGAGCTGGCGATCAAGATCCGCGCCGGCAAGCTCCACCTCGACGTGCGAGTGCTGTTCGCCGGCCTGGCCGACCACGGCTTCGGCGTGCTCGGCATCGGCATCGACGACAGCGCCGACGCGGGGGCGCTCGAGTGGTCGCACCGCGACCCCTTCGACCGGATGCTGGTGGCCCAGGCCCGCCGATCGACCATCCGCCTCGTCACCCGCGACGCCGCCATCCTGGCCTTCCTCGGCGAGCTGGCCCTCGAGGCCTGACGCACGCCGCAGTCGACCCGCAGCGTCGGCCGCTCGGCGGGCAGCTGTGGGCCACCGTCCCCACCCGTCTGACAGAGTGGGCCATGAACTCGAAGCGCCTCACCATGGCCGCAGCGATGATCGCGGTGACCGCGCTGGCAGCCCCGGCCCCGGCCGCCACGGCGGCGGACATCACCGAGTCCGTGACGTTCTCGCCGGCCGGCCCCGTGATGCAGTCGTGGACGGTGCCCGCCGGCGTGGCCTCGGTGGAGCTGATCGTGGATGGCGCGTCGGGTGGACTGGGGGCCGGCGGGGCACGCGTCACGATCACCCAGGCCGTCACCGCAGGGTCGGTCCTCGACATCTGGGTGGGCCTGGCCGGCACGGACGGCACCGACTCGGTGCAGGGCCTCGGCGGCTGGGGCGGCCGGGCCGGGTTGCGCCACGGCGGCAACGGCGGCACCGCGTTCGGTGGTGCCGGCTACGGCTCGGGCGGCGGCGGGGCGACGGAGGTCGACCTTCGCAACGGTACGGCGAGCCCCCTCGAGCTGGTCGTGGCCAGCGGCGGCGGCGGCGCAGGGGCCCTGTCCACCGGTGGGTGCTCGGTTTCCGGCGCCGGGGGATGCGGAGCGCGAGCCGACAACGGTCGGGGGAACCCGGGCCAGGCCGGCGCGGCGTTGCTGGGCGCCTCGTCGAACGTCGGAGATGGGGGAAGCGGCGCCGACGCCAGCGGCGGGTTGGGAGGCGCCGCCGGCGCAGGAGCGAACGGTGCCAACGGCGAGAACAGCCTGACCGGCGCCGGCGGGGCGGGCGGAAGCAACAACGCCGCCGGCATCGGCATGGGCGGCGGAGGGGGCGGCGGCGGGT
>JANPGL010000568.1:0-5767 GCA_031423915.1 Actinomycetes bacterium
ATCCCCGACACGATCTTCGCCTCCGACCCGTCAGCGAGGCGGACACCGCCCACGATGTCCATCTGCCACAACTCCATCGCCCGGCTGCGTTCCCACCGCACATAGTCCGACCGCTTCCGCTTCCGAGCCTGACGAGTCACCAGCCCATGACGGATCAGGCAGCGCTCCACCGATGTCCGCCCCGGCAACGACTCGACGCCCTCCCGGGCCAGCCACGCCAGGATGGTGCGCGGTCCCCATCCCGGATGCGTCCGGCGCATCGCCACGATCCGCGCCTCGAGCACCGGGTCCATCTGATGCGGGCATGACAACGGCTTCGAGCTCCGATCAGCCAACCCTCCTAGCCCGTTCGCCGCGTAGCGCCGCAACCACTCGTGCACCGTCTGGCGGGCCACCCCGAACCGGCGGGCCACGTCGGTCACCGAAGCCCCGTCGTTGAGGACCTCCAACACCGCCTGATAGCGCTGCTCCACCAGCCCCAACTCCACCAACATCAGGACGCCTCCTTCGAGCCTGCAGTCGTGAACGACCACAGCGAAGAAGGTGACGACGGCGCGCGGGTGGACCCCCAACGTGTCAGGCAGGAACCGGGGCCACCGTCGCCCAGCTACCGGGGCCGCGTCCCGAAAGTGTCAGCCAGCTACCGACGCCACGCTGTCCACTATGAACCGGGTCCGCACACGATCTCTGCCAGGACGGTCACCTGGTCGTCCTGAGCGGCCGCAGCGAGCACCTCGGGTCGACCGACGATGCGACACCGCTGAGCAGGGACTTCGTGGTGGGCGCTGAGGGACTCGAACCCACGACCCCTTCCTTGTAAGGGAAGTGCTCTAACCAACTGAGCTAAGCGCCCCGCAATCGAGCACTCTACCCGGGACGCCGGGCCGGGATTTGGGGCGGTCAACCCGACGGTCCCCCACCCGGCGCGCGAGCTTCGCTACCGTGCCGGACGTGCCCGCGGGAAGCTCCGAAGACGAACGGTTCCTGGCCCTGGCGGCCCTCCTGCTGGCCGGCGACGCCCCCCGCCCGGCGCCCGCGGAGGACGAGTTGGCGACGCTGCGGCGCCGCCACTTCGACGAGCACTCCCTGGCGAAGTCCCGCCACCCGTCCGCCCGGGCGCAGCGTTCGGCCTAGCCGGCGTCGGGGGCTCGGGCGCCCGCCGCCTCGGCCTCGAGCCGCTGCACGGCCGCCAGCGCCCCCACCACCTCGGGCTGGAGTCGGGGCAGCCGATCACCCGGGTGCCAGGCCACCTCGGCGATCTCGACCGATCGGGGCCGACCGGTCGCATCGGTCCCCGGGCGCACGCGGGCCCGGAAGATCACGTCGACCCGACGGGTCGGCGGATCGACCACGACGGCTGGCTCCCCCGTCACCTCGATGGTGAGACCGACCTCCTCGGCCGCCTCGCGCACCACGGCGTCGGCGGGGTGCTCCCCCGACTTCACGAGCCCACCGGGGAGGCCCCACCCGGTCTTGTAGGTGTGTCGCACCAGCAGCAAGGCCCCGGCGTCGTCGCGCACCAGCGCCAGCGCGCCCACCGAGTGGCTGGGAGCCACCAGGTGCACGATCCGCAGCTGCCAACGCTCCGACAGACGTCCGTACACGGCCAGCAGGGCGCGATGCCCGCGCTCGGCGACCGTCACCGGCCCTCGCCCGCCGCGTGCCGCGCGTCGACCAGTGCCCGGCACAACAGCGAGGTGGCGCCGGCCACCGGCGTGCGGCGGGCGGCGTGCGCTCGCACGGTCAGGGCCCTCGCCTTGGCGTCGGCCACCTGGCCGCCGGCCTCGGTCACCACGAGCGTGCCGCCCAGGTAGTCCCACACGCCGTGGGCGTCCTCGGAGCAGTCCACGAACCCGTCCAGCGTCCCGTCGGCCACGGCGCACAGGTCGAGCGCAGCCGCGCCGAGCGCCCGGAACTGCCGCCAGCCCAGATGGCGGGGCGGCAGGCCCGACAACCCGACCACGGCGTTCCCCAGCACCGACACGCCCGAGGTGTGGATCGGTGCACCGTCACGGGTGGCACCGAGCCCGCGCAGCGCCCGGTAGCGCACCCCGGTGACCAGGTTCGCGACCACAGCGGCGAACGGCCCGTCGGCATCGACCGCGGCGAGCGAGGTGGCGTACCACGGGATGCCCCGGTGCGCGTTGGTGGAGCCGTCGAGCGGGTCGAGCGCCACCCACACGGGCGCCTCGGGGCGGCGGACCCCGCTCTCCTCGGACACGACCCCGAGGCCAGCCCGATCGAGGACCGTGAGCGCCGCAGCGTCGGCCGTGAGATCCGACCGGTACTGGCTCGGCCGCAGGCCCGACGGGCCCCATTCGGTGGCGCCGTCGAGGGCCGCCACCACTGCGTCGGCGGCGGCGTCGAGCACCTCGAGCACGTCCTGGGGTGTCACCGCGAGGGTCCCCAGGGTCGAGGGCGTCGAACGGTCACCCGAGCGGCGGTGCACACGGACGGCCACGGTAGTGGCAGGCTGGAGGTTTCACCCCTGCGTTGGAGGATCCCCGCCGAAGTGGCAGCCATCGATGTCCCCGGCTTCGTCGCCGATCTGAAGGACCACGCGGTCGAGCACGGCTTCCACGTGCACGACGAGCGGCACTTCGTCGAGACATACTCCCTGCGCCAGGCGTGGGAGGTGGACCTGCACCCCGAGGAAGCGTGCAACGGTCCCATCGACCTGCACCTGTCGCTCGAGGTCGACCCGCGCGTCCTGCTCGCCTTCGAGGACGAGGTCGACAAGCTCGACGACCCCGATGACGACCCGCCCGAGGGCTACGCCTTCCAGCTCATCTTCACGTGGGCGCTGCCCCCGTTGCCGGCCCCGCCGAACCTGCTCGTGCTCGCCACGGAGCTGGCCGGCATCGGCGGCGTCGAGCTCCCGATCGAGGTGTCGGCCATCGACACCATCGCCGCGGTCACCACCGACGAGCGGGCCGAGCGCAGCCTGTCGCTCACCGCCAAGGTCGACGTCCCCTGCGGCAAGATCCTCCAGGGCGACGAGATCCTGTGCGACGTGCTCGAACGGTGCCGGGCCGCCAGCCTGTACCTCCTCGAGCAGTCGCCGTCGTGGCTCGGCGAGGACGCCGTCTGAGCCGAGCATCAGCGGCGCCCGACACGCCCGTTGCGTAGGCTCGCTGGCGCACCACTCCGAAAGGCCCGCCCGCATGAACGTCCGTGAGCTGCTCGACATCCTGAAGGACTATCCGCCGGACACCGAGGTGGAGCTGGCCATCGTGGCCCCCGTGGAGGACGACGACCAGATCTCGGTCGACCGCTACCAGGTCGACGGCGTGCTCCCGTGGGAGGACGACGAGGAAGAGGGCGACGGCCTGGTCATCTGGCTCGTCGGCGGCGAGGAGGACGACGTCGACTCGTTCATGGACGCCATCGAGACCGAGGACGAGTCCGACGACAACTGACCCCCACGCGCACCACCCGGCCCGCGAGCTGACGCCGGGCATGCGCGAGCAGCTCGATCTCGGCGGGCTCAGCACGTTCGGGCAGCGGCCCTTCCTGACCGATCCGGAACAGCTCGACGAGTGGAAGCCCGACGTCGCCATCGTCGGGGCCCCGTTCGACCTCCACACCACGAACCGGGCCGGCGCCCGATTCGGCCCGCGCGCCATCCGCTCGAACGCGTACGAGCCGGGCACGTACCACCTCGACCTCGGCGTCGAGATCTTCGACTGGCTCGAGGTCGTGGACTACGGCGACGCCCACTGCCCCCACGGTCAACCCGAGCGGGGCCACGCCAACATCAAGGCGAAGGTGGCCGAGGTGGCGTCGCGCGGCATCATCCCGGTGATCCTCGGCGGCGACCACTCGATCACGTGGCCGTCCGCCACCGCGGTGGCCGAGGCGCGCGGGTGGGGCAACGTCGGCATCGTCCACTTCGACGCCCACGCCGACACCGCCGACATCATCGACGGCAACCTGGCCTCGCACGGCACGCCCATGCGCCGCCTCATCGAGTCGGGCGCCGTGCGCGGCGAGAACTTCGTCCAGGTCGGCCTGCGCGGCTACTGGCCGCCCCAGGACACGTTCGAGTGGATGCAGGAACAGGGCATGCGCTGGCACCTCATGAACGAGGTGTGGGAGCGCGGCATCCACGCCGTGATCGAGGACGCGGTGGCCGAGGCGCTCGACGGGGCCGACCACCTGTACGTCTCGGTCGACATCGACGTGCTCGACCCGGGCTTCGCACCAGGCACGGGCACCCCCGAGCCCGGCGGCATGAACCCCGCCGACCTGTTGCGCACCGTGCGCCGGCTCGCCCTCGACGCCCACCTGGTGGCGCTCGACGTGGTCGAGGTGGCCCCCGCCTACGACGTTGCCGACAACACCGTCAACAACGCCCACCGCGTCGTGTTCGAGGCGCTCGGCGGCATGGCCGCCCGCAGGCGCGACGCCGCCGGCGTCGAGCCGGGCATCCCCGGCAAACGCCCGCCCGGCCGACCGGCCTGACACCCGGCTACAGAGCGCTGACGGCCAGCACCGCCGAGGCGTGACGCAGCACCATGGTGCCCGGCACCCGCGCCGGCAGCTCGACGACGAAGCCCGCCGAGTCGGGGCGCAGGCTGTTCGTGAACTGCGTGGCCGTACCGGTGTACGTGCCACCGGTGACCTCCGCCACCTTCTGGGTCACGATCTCGGCGTACTTCGTGTACACCTCGTCGCGATGGCCCCCGGGCGACACGACGTCGACGTCCTGGTGGTACCAGACGGTGATCGCCGGCCGGATCCGCTCCATCAGCGTGACCATCGCCGCGGTCTCCGGCTCCGACGCCGCCGACGCTCCGCCGTACTGCCAGTAGCCGGGCTTGCCGAGCGGGGCCCACCCCGTCGGGAAGTTCCGGTTGAGGTCGACCCCGCGGGCGTTCTGGCGCTGTCCGAGCGCCGTGCCGTCGGGGTTGATCGTCGGGACGAGCCACAGGTCGATGCCGGGCGGCACGGGCATCGAGCCCAGCTTGTCGACGATGCGGAGGCCCTCGTCCTCGTCGCCGTGGATCACGCCGATGACCATCACCGGAGTTCCGCCGGGCGTGCCGCGCTCGATCGCCTTCAAGGGCCGTCCCTGGACCGACGTGCCGAAGGTGATCTCCTGCACGATCGAGGTGTCCATCCGTCGCCCCACCGGCACATCTCCCGCCGGGCCCGCCCAGATGCCGAGCGCCGAGGCGGTCTGGTCGGACACCAGGCCGTCGACCGCCAGCCCGCGGCTCAGCTGGAACGCACGAACGGTGATGGCGGTGCTCATGCCGTAGAAGTCGTCGGGCCCCGTCAACCCGTAGCCACGGTCGACCAGCGTCTGCTCGAGGCAGCGCACCTCGGGCCCGCGCGAGCCCCAGCGGACCGCATGGGTGATGGTGCACGCCGCCTGCGCCGGACCGGTGTCGACCGCCACCCCGCCCAGGCCGGCCGTCACCATCAGCACGAGTGCTGCGCCGAGCACGCGCCGACGTCTCACGGAGCGCACGCTAGCCCCGGCGATGGTCGACGCCACCGCGGCGGCGTACGCTGACCCGGTGGCTGCCACCATGGTGCCCGACACGGAGCTGCTCACCACGCCCGCCGGAGGCAGCAACGTGCTGCCCTCGGGGCGCCCCCGGCCTGCACTGCGCGACGCGCTGCGCCGCATCCCGTCGGGGCGCAACGCGCTCTCGGTCGCGAGCTGCTGGGGCCAGACCCGCGGCATCGTCGTGCTGGCCTGCGCCTCCCACCAGCCGCTCGTCTGGGCCGTCGCCTTCCTGCTCATGGGTCGGGCCCA
>JANPGL010000569.1:0-5577 GCA_031423915.1 Actinomycetes bacterium
GACCCCGCTGGCGCTCTACGTGTTCGCCGAGGACGAGGCGGTGTGCCGCGACGTGCTCGATCGCACGGCGTCGGGCGGGGCGTGCGTGAACGGCGCGGTCTCGCACGTGCTCAACCCGTTCCTCCCGTTCGGCGGTGTCGGGCCGAGCGGTATGGGCGCCTACCACGGCCGCGTCTCGTTCGAGACCTTCTCGCACCGGCGCGGGGTGCTGTGGCGCGACACCTCGGTGGACCCGCCCACCCAGTACCCGCCCTACCCGCCGCTGTCGGTGCTGAAGCAGGCGATGGGGATTCCCACGAGCTGACGACGAGCCCCGGCGATGTCCGGCATGGTCGCACCTGCTGCGTAGGGTTCGACCATGCCCATCGCACCGTCCAACGGCATCGAGCTCTACTACGAGACGCACGGCGACCCGTCCGATCCGGCGCTCGTCCTCGTCAACGGCTACCTGTCGCAGATCGGCCAGTGGGGCGAGGGGTTCCGCGAGGCCCTCGCCGCCCGCGGCCGGTTCGTCGTCAGCTTCGACAACCGCGACGTCGGCCTGTCGACGCACCTCGACGGCGTGCAGGTCGACGTGCCAGCCGTGCTCGCCGCCGCAGCCGGCAACGGCGAGATGCCCCCGGTGCCGTACACGTTGGCGACGTTCGCCGCCGACGTCGTCGGCCTGCTCGACCACCTCGGCATCGCCAGGGCCCACATCGCCGGATCGTCGATGGGCGGCATGATCGTGCAGCAGACCGCCATCGATCATCCCGGGCGCGTGCTGACGCTCACGTCGATCATGTCGACCACCGGTGAGCGCGGCTACTTCGAGTCGACGCCCGAGGCCGGCGCCGCGCTGGCGACGGCACCCCCCAGCGAGCGCGCCGCCAACATCGAGGCCAGCGTGGCGCGCGCCGCGGTGTTCTCGAGCCCGCGCTACTACGACCCCGCCGAGCAGCGCGCCAAGGCCGCCGTGTTCTACGACCGGGCGTTCTACCCCGAAGGCGCAGCGCGCCAGATGGCCGCCATCCGGGCTACGCCCGACCGGTCCGCCGGCCTCCGGGCACTGCGACTCCCCACGTTGGTGATCCACGGTCGCCAGGACACGCTCATCCTGCCCAAAGGCGGCGAGCGCACGGCCGAGATCATCCCTGGCGCCAACCTGCTGCTGCTCCACGACATGGGGCACGACCTGCCCCGCCCGTTGTGGCCGATCGTGGTCGACGCCATCGTCAGCCACACGGCGCACGCCATCGGCTGAGCCCCTGGCCGGCCCGTGCGACGCACCGTCGTTGTCCTCTGGCCCGTTGCCTGCGCGGGCCTCACGCTGAGCTGGCAGGACCCGTGGCCACCGCCCGATGGCGACAAGGCTGGACACGGTGGACCCGCGGAAGGAGGAGCGCGATGCGACCCTCGACATCGACCCGGGTCGGGCTGTTCGCCGCCCTTGTCCTCGTGGCGGCCGCAGTTGGCTGCGGCGACGCGCCCCTGACGTCACCGGGCGCCACGTCTGCTGCCACCGCGGCGGGCCCGGTGCGGCCCGGCTCTACCGGCGCTATCGGGAGCCCGACCACGGTCGCCTCGGTGCCATCGACGGCTGCCGCCACGACGACCACGGCGGCCGCGACCCCGCTCGACTGGGGCGACTGCGAGGACCCCGACGTCGCGACCTACGCGGAGTGCGCCACGCTCGCTGTCCCGCTCGACCACGCGGATCCCGGCGGCGCCACGATCGAGTTGGCGCTCATCCGCCTGCCGGCCACCGGAGAGCGCATCGGTTCGCTTCTGTTCAACCCCGGCGGGCCGGGTGGGTCCGGCGTCGACTTCGTCGCCGGCGAAGTGGCGGCGATCCGCGACCGGCTGTGGCCCGATCTGATCGAGGGATTCGACCTCGTGGGGTTCGACCCGCGTGGCGTCGGCGGGTCGGGCGCGCTCCGATGCGTGGACGACGCCGACCTCGAGGCGTACGCCTACCTCGACGGGACGCCCGATACGAAGGAGGAGCAGAGCCTCGCCGCCGCGTCGCCCGCCTTAGACGAGGCCTGTCTGGCGCGCTACGGCGGCACGCTGCGCTTCTACGACACGGTCAGCGCGGCCCGTGACATGGACCTCATCCGCCGGGCGCTCGGCGACGATCGGATCTCGTACTACGGCGCCAGCTACGGGACGCTCCTCGGTGCCGTCTACGCCACGCTCTACCCCGACCGGGTGCGGGCGTTCGTGCTGGACGGGGCCTACGACCCCATAGGCCAGGATGCCGCCGAGATCACCCGGATGCAGCTCGTATCGCTCGAGGCGGCGTACGAGCGGTGGGTCACCTGGTGCGAGGCGACACCGGGCTGCCCGTTCCGCGCCGCCGACGTCGACCGTCGGTGGCTGGCGCTGCGCGCCGAACTGGACCGCTCGTCGGTCGCTGCCGCCGACGGTCGATCGGCGAACGCCGCCGTGCTCGACATCGCCACCGTGTCCGCCCTGTACGAACGGTCCGCCTGGCCGTTGCTTGCCGGCGCCCTGGCCGCCGCCGAACGCGGCGACGGGAGCGAGCTCCTCGGGCTGGCCGATGCCTACCTGGGTCGTGGGTCCGATGGGACGTGGGACGCCACCCAACAGGTGAACGCCGTCATCTCGTGCGCGTCTGGCCTGGAGGGCACCGCCCCGGCGGATCCGGGCGTGGCGGCCGCGGAACTGCGTCGACTTGCCCCCCACTTCGGCGGCGACCTGCGCGCCAGCGACCTCGTGGACCCGTGCGGCGGGCTACCTGTCGGCGTCACCGGACCGCTCACGTACACGGGTACGGGACCGATCCTGGTGATCGGAGGCAGCAACGATCCTGTGACACCC
Organism: Actinomycetes bacterium; assembly: GCA_031423915.1. Classification (GTDB taxonomy): domain Bacteria; phylum Actinomycetota; class Acidimicrobiia; order Acidimicrobiales; family Ilumatobacteraceae; genus JANMAT01. The sequence goes on from JANPGL010000569.1 coordinate 2,824, forward strand.
ATGGCGTGGGCCGAGCGGCTCACCGGGGCGCTGGGGAGCGCCGCGTCGCTGCTTGTGTACTCGGGCGAAGGCCACGTCGCCTTCTTCGATTCGAGTTGTGTACGCGACGTCGCGACCGGGGTCCTGTTGACGGCGACCTCGGCGCTCGCCGCCGGCTCGTGTGCCGCTGATCCGGTGATTGCCCGACCGTCGTGGTTCGACGCCTTCCCGGCCGTGCCAGGGTTCGACCCGGTCGATCTGCTCGGCGCCCTCGCCGTGGTGGCGTCGACCACGACGTACTACGCCGAGAGTGCGACGACGCTGCTCGACGCGACGGACGCAGCCGACCGACTCGCGGCGGCCTACCGGGCCGCCGGCGCGGAGATCGTCGATCGGGCCGCAGACGCGATGGCCGACGGCGTCGCGTTCGAGCGGCTCTCGATCCGGACGCCCGCTGGCCACACCGTGGTCGCCCTCGTGATCGGTCCGGATGCGCTCGCCTCCGATCCGTTCCTCGCCGCGATGCGCGTGCTGCTGCCCGACGACGCCTCGCTCGTCGTCACCGTCGTAACCGGTTGAGTGAGCTGGCCGTTTGCCTCTGTCTGCGACGGGCAGGCGGCGCGCCAATGAGGGTGCAGGGCGTGCCGGATCGATCGCCTCTCCGGCGGTCGGGCGCCGAAGGGAGTCATCATGAAGCGGCGGCTGCGCATTTTCCTCGTTTGCTCGGCGGTCGGGGGTCTGCTCGTCTCGTGCGGTGGTGCGTCCGGCACGAAGGATGCGGGACCCCCGTCGACGGGGGTCACGACGACGCTGCCGGCGACCACGCTGCCGGCGACCACGCTGCCGGCAACGACCACCACGATGGCGCCGACGACGACGCTCCCGCCCACCACCACGACGACGATGCCGGCGTCGGTGATGTCGCTCGACACCACGCTCGCCGCGCAGCTGACCGAGGTGCCCGGCTACGCGTTCGTGCCCGCCGGGCCCGAGGCCATCGGTCCGTTCGACTGGCTGAAGTCGGCGTGGATGAGCGACGAGCCTCTGTTCGACCGCTACGCCATCGCCACGGTGACCAAGGCCGACGTGCAGGTGGCGCGGGTGCTCGTGATGGCCACCTCCAAAGCTCGCCTCGGCTACGCGACGCCCGTCCTCGACGAGTACGCGTTCCTCGACGACGTCGAGGCGGTCGGGGCGGCGAAGCTCGGCGGCACCGCCACGCACGACTGGTTGACCATCGAGATCGCCGTGACGGGCACCGCCGGAACGATGACGTGGCGCACCTGGTACCACGAGGGGTACGCCTACCTGGTGTGGTCGGACCAGCAGCCCGAGGTCGATGCCGTCACCACCGGCCTGGCCACGACCCAGCACGTGCACCCGGCCTACACGACGATGGCGCAGATGGAGGGTGAGCAGAACGTGGCGGCCCGGTTCGTGCCGCTCGGCGACGCCACCTACGAGTCGGCCGGCAAGTACGTGTCGACCAGGGAGCTGCTGACGATGGGCAACAGCTTCCGCGCCACGATGCCCTACGCGCAGCACGTCGCCTATCGGGCGATCGTCATGCCGGGCCAGGGCGCCGTCGCCATGCTCGCCGTCGTGCAGATGCACCAGGAGTTCTCGGACCATGTCGACGAGGCGGGCTACCTGCTGAACACGGGTCCCGACATGGTGATCTTCCACACCGACACGATGACGTACGGCGTGGGGTCGGACGGCGGCGTGCGCTGGCTGATCGACGGTTGCCTGTACATCCTGATGCCCGTGTCGAGCGATACGCCCGGCGCCGAGGCGTTGACGCGGTGGGTGACCACCATCCTGTCGACGCCGGTCCCGGAGTCGTGAGTCGCGTCGTCCCGACGAGGGATGGGGCCCGCCGGTACGCCGGCGGGCCCACTCGCGCTCAGGGCCGCAGGTCGACCACCAGCGGTGCGTGGTCCGACGCCACGGCGCCGGCGCGCTCGTCGGTGTCGATCCACACCCGCTCGACCCGGTCGGCCACCGCCGGCGAGCACAGCGCCAGGTCGATGCGCAGCCCCCGGTTCCGCTCGAACTGGCCGGGCCGGTAGCTCCACCACGTGTACGTGTGCGGCTCGGGCAGGTGCTCACGGGTCACGTCGCGCAGGCCCAGGTCGACCAGCGCGCCCACGGCGGCGCGCTCGGCCGGGCTGGCGTGGGTGCGGCGGCGCCAGCGCACCGGGTCGTAGATGTCGAGGTCGGTGGGGGCCACGTTCAGGTCGCCGGCCAGCACGTGCGGCAGCCCGGTGGCGTCGGCCGCCACGGCGGCGCGCAGGCGCTCGAACCACACCAGCTTGAACAGGTAGTGCGGGTCGCCCAGCTCGCGCCCGTTCGGTGCGTACACCGACCACACGCGCAGCCCACCGCACGTCGCCGCGATCGCCCGCGCCTCGGTGTGGGGCGCCCGGTTCACGCCGGGGAAGCCGCGCTGCACGTCGGCGAGACCGACGCGGCTGAGCACGGCCACCCCGTTCCAGTGGTCGTGGCCGTGGTGAGCGACGGCGTAGCCCAGCCGCTCGTACTCGTCGGCGTAGCCGGCCGACGCGAACAACGCGTCGGTGCACTTCGTCTCCTGGAGGAGCGCCACGTCGGGCTCGTGGGCGCGCAGCCAGGCCAGCACGCGCCCCTGGCGCGCCCGGATCGAGTTCACGTTCCAGCCGACGATCCTCACGGCGGTGCGGCCGCCGGGGTCAGTGGCCCCGGCGGATCCACTCCTCGAGGTTCGGCGCCTCGGCCCCGATGGTGGTCGAGTCG
>JANPGL010000570.1:0-2940 GCA_031423915.1 Actinomycetes bacterium
GCAGCCGCATCGGCGCCGTGGTTGTGGCCGCACTGCTGGTCGGTGGTGTGCTGAGCCTGGTGCGCAGCGACGACGGTTCGTCGGCCGCCGCGGCCGAGCAGTTGGTGGTCGACCCCGACGCCGCCCCGACCGATGGCGGCCTGGCGGCCGACGACGGCTCCCTGGCGTCGACGTCGTCGCCGTCCGACGCGCCGGCCGTGCCGTTCGCCGAGGGGACGCTGCCGATGCGCGAAGGGACGCTGCCCCCCACGGTCGCCACGCAGCCCGCGCCGACCGCCGCGCCGGCGACGAAGCCGGCCGCGCCGCAGCGCAACGCCGCCACGGCGACGACCAAGCCGGCCGTCGTGAAGCCGGTGGCGACCACCGCGAAGAAGGCCACCCCGGCCAGCAGCGCCAAGGCCGTGACCAAGCCGGCCCCGGCCACCACCAAGGCGACCGGCGCGGCGACGCAGCCGAAGACGGCCATCGTGAAGCCGCCGACGACGGCCACCACCCCCAAGACCACCAAGCCGCCGGCGACGACCACCACGGTGCCGCCGCCGAAGACGTCGTACACCGCCGACGAGGTGGTGGCGTTGATCCGCCAGATCTGGCCCGCCGACTCGGTGGACAAGGCGCTCGAGGTGGCCTACCGCGAGTCCCGGTACCGGCACACGGCGTACAACGGCTGGTGCTGCTACGGCGTGTTCCAGATCAACGCCTCGTCCCACATGAGGCGCCTGGCGGCCCGCGGACTCGGTGTCGAGGGCTTGTACGACCCGAAGGTCAACATCGAGATCGCCCTGGAGATCTTCCAGGAGTCCGGCTGGGGCCCGTGGGGCGGCTGATCGTGCCGTGGTTCCGGGAGCGCTGAGTCCCGATTTCGGGCCCGCACGAGAACCCCGTTGGGCACGGCCCGGGGCGTCCGGTATCATCGTCGGGCTGCCGAACTGCGCTGGTAGCTCAATGGATAGAGCTTTTGACTACGGATCAAAAGGTTGGGGGTTCGAGTCCCTCCCAGCGCGCTGAAGAGTGAGTAGCGATAAATGGCCTTCACCTGCGGTTTTAGGGCCGGCCACCCTCATTCGTGAGCTGCTCGGCTCGGTCGACCGGGCGATCTGGCCCAAGGAAAACCCAAGTCGGCTACGCTGACTGACCGTGGCTGTCGCTTGCGACCCAAGGATCAAACCGTGAAGGGGTCGATGCGCGAGCGCTCCCCTGGGGTGTGGGAACTGCGGGTGTACGTCGGGCGTGACCCAATCCTTGGAACGGAGCGGGTCACATCCCGCCGGTTCCGCGGCACGAAACGCGACGCCTCTACGGCGCTTGCGAAGCTCGTTGCTGAACTCGACGATCCGACGGCCCGCCGCCGGGCCGCGCCGGCCAAGGTCACGCTCACGAAGCTGATCAGCGACCGCCTCGAAGCCTGGGAAGGGTCGGCGACGACAAAGGCTTCTTACCGGTCGCTGTTGTCGAAGCACATAGCTCCGACGATCGGCCAGCTCTCGATCGGCGAACTCGATACGCGCCTCCTCGATCGCTTCTACCGCTGGCTTCGCGACGAGCACGGCCTTTCGGCCTCGACCGTGAAGAGCATCCACTCGCTCATCCGGGGTTCGCTTCGCCAGGCGGCGATTTGGGGGTACGTTGCGATGAATGCCGCCACCGAGGCCCGCCCGCGATCGCCGCAGCGCACCGAGGTCAACCTTCCGGATGGCACCCTTGTCGTCGTCGCTCTGGTCCAGTTGTTGGATACCGACCCCGAGTTCGGCACGTTCGTACGCCTAGCCGCCGCGACCGGCGCGCGTCGCGGCGAACTCTGTGGCCTGCAGTGGGCCGACGTCGATCTCCTCGCCGGGCTCGTGAAGATCACCGCCGCCGTGATCACCACGACCGAGTCCGGCGTCGTGCGCCAGCAGACCAAGACCCACACCAAACGCTCGGTGGCCATCGACCGCGAGACCATTGACGTACTCCGCCGCCACCGGTCGGCCATGACGGCCCGGGCAGCTCTGATTGATGCGAAGGTTTCGACGAGTTCGTACGTGTTCAGCAACTCGGCCACGGGGTTGACGCCGTGGCGCCCCGATTCGGTCTCCACGAAGTGGCACCGCATTCGCGACGGGCTGGGCCTGGCAGGCGTGCGCCTACACGACCTTCGCCACCTGCAGGCGACCATGCTCCTGAAGGCGGGTGTCCCGGTGAAGAACGTCTCGAAGCGACTCGGGCACAGCAACGCAGCGACGACGCTGAACGTCTACGCCCAGTTCCTCGAGGAGACCGACCGCGAGTCGGCGGATGTGATGGGCAGTTTCCTGGCCCCGCCCGACGCGAAGAGTGCGTCAAGATCGTCGTAGGTCGGCGACGCGGCGGCGTCGGGCACACTCGGCGCAGCGAGAGGCGAATCGAGGTGGTTGAGCCAGGCTTCCAGTTGGCGTCGAGCGAGGTAGCGGGTGTTGCCGAGTACAATGGGGGTCAGCGGCACCTGACCAGACTGCAGGCTCCGATAGAGCAGCGCCCGACTGATGCCGAGCCACTGCGCTGCCTCGCTCACGGTCAGGAGTGCTGGCTCTTCGACGAGGGGGGAGCCGGCCCCACGGGGCTTTGCGCTGGCGCGACCCTCCGTATCGGAAGGAAGCGAACCGAGCGCCCCGGCTGCTTCGGTACCCAAGGGCTCCTGCGCGTCCTCGGATCGCGGCACGATGCTCGGCTCGTGCCTGGTTGCGGCTCCGTCATCGATGCCTCTTCCAGGTTCCGAGCGCGAGATCGCCCGGACAGTCGCCAACGGCCGAGATCGTGTGGTTTGCGCGTGCTCGCGCAAGCTGGTTCGCACGGTGCGGTTCATACCGTTGACGGCCCCGCTGTTGGCCGATCCGTTGCCCCTGCGGGTCGGAGAACGACATGGCCGACGGTACCGATCAGGTCACGCCTGGGCAAGGCATCGGCAAGCTCCCTGTCGAT
>JANPGL010000571.1:0-9557 GCA_031423915.1 Actinomycetes bacterium
AGGCGGTCGCCAACAGTGACAGCGTCGCGTCGTGGGAGGGCGCGCAGCGTCTCGTCAACACCGCGATCGAGACCTACGGCGACCTCCACGCGGTGGTCAACAACGCCGGCATCCTGCGTGACCGCGTCCTCGCCAACATGACGGAGGAGGAGTGGGACGGGGTTCTCGCCGTCCACCTGAAGGGCACGTTCGCGCCGAGCCGCTGGGCCGCTGCGTACTGGCGGGAGAAGGCCAAGGCCGGCGCCACCAACGACTGCCGCATCATCAACACCACCAGCGTGTCCGGCATCTTCGGCAACCCGGGCCAGACGAACTACGGCGCGGCCAAGGCCGGCATCGCCGCCTTCACGATCATCGCCGCCCAGGAGGTGTACCGGTACGGCGTCACCGTCAACTGCATCTCGCCCGGCGCGCTGACCCGGCTCACCGAGAACCTGATCAACCCGCGGCTCGACCCCGACGTCAGGGCCGCCACCCGCGGCCCCGAGTGGATCGCCCCGATCTGCGCCTGGTTGGCCAGCCCGCTGTCGAAGAACGTGACCGGGCGCGTGTTCCACGCCGCAGGCGACCAGCTCTCGATCGCCGAGAGCTGGCACATGGGGCCGACGGCCACCCAGGTGCAGGAACCGGCCGACCTGACCCCGATCGTGGCCGACCTGATGGCCAAGGCGCGGGTGAACGCCGACATGCAGGGCGTCGACGTGGAAGGCCCGGGGCGCCCCGGCCACACGATCTGACGTGCTGACCGTCGCGTCCACCGACGGCGTCACCCTCGCCGTCCATGATCTCGGTGGCACGGGACCCGAGCTGCTGTACTCCCACGCCACCGGCTTCCACGGGCGCGTGTGGGAACCGCTCGCCGCGCACCTCGCCGACCGCTACCACGGCTGGGCCGTCGACTACCGCGGCCACGGCCGCTCGACGCGTCCCACCGGCGACGACGTCCCGTGGCGCGGCTATGGCGAGGACTGCCTGGCGGTGCTCGACGCCCTCGGCCTCCACCGCCCGTTCGGGCTCGGGCACTCCAAGGGCGGCGCCGCCCTGCTGCGCGCCGAGATCGCCCGGCCCGGCACGTTCACCGCGCTGGCCGTGTACGAGCCGGTGATCTTCCCGGCGCTGCCCGACCAGCCACCGCCCGGCGAGAACCTGCTGGCCAACGGCGCCCGGCGCCGGCGCGCCGTGTTCGACTCGTTCGACGCGGCGATCGCCAACTTCGCGGCGAAGCCACCGTTCTCGATGCTCCACCCCGACGCCCTCCGGGCCTACGTGCTCCACGGTTTCGTCGAGACCGACGAGGGCACCGTGCGCCTGCGCTGCGAGCCCGAGCACGAGGCGCGCACCTACGAAGGCGGCAGCCGGCACGACACCTGGGACCACCTCGGCGAGGTGACGTGCCCCGTGCTCGTGATGGCCGGCTCGGCGGCGGAAGGCGGTCCGGGCGCCATCGCCGCCCAGGTGGCCGAGCGGATCCCTGGCGGCCGCTTCCACGAGTTCGCGGCGCTCGGCCACTTCGGCCCGCTCCAGGACCCGGCGGCGGTGGCCGACCTGGCTGCGGCGTTCTTCGCCGAGGCCGCCCGAGCCTGAGCGCTCCCCGCCCGATGCCCCCGAGTCGGCCGGGTGGCGGCGGGTCCCGAACCGGCGCGCACCCCCCGCCTACGATGACCTCATGGCGTTCCCGGTGCCCACCAGCCTCTCGCCCTCCCGGGTCGACGCGTTCACCACGTGCCCGCTCCAGTTCCGGTTCGCCAGCATCGAGAAGCTGCCCGAGCCGCCCAGCATCCACGCCACCAAGGGTTCGCTGGTGCACCGGGCGCTCGAGCTGCTGTTCGTGGAGGACGCGGCCGACCGCACGCTCGAGGTGGCGCTCTCGTCGCTCGACCGGGCGGTCACCGAGTTCCAGTCCGACCCCGAGTTCACCTTGCTGCGCCTGTCCCCCGAGGCGGAGGCGGCGTTCGTCGACGAGGCCGAGGTGCTGGTCCGCCGTTACTTCACCATGGAGGACCCGCGGGCCATCCGCGAGATCGGCATCGAGCTCCGGCTCGAGGTGGCGGTAGGCGCCCTCACGCTGAGCGGCATCATCGACCGCCTCGAGCTCGACGAGGACGGCGAGCTCGTCGTCACCGACTACAAGACGGGTCGCCCGCCGGGGCAGTCGAACGAGCAGTCGAAGCTGGCGGGCGTCCACTTCTACGCCTTCCTGTGCCAGCAGCTGTTCGGCCGTCGCCCGTCTCGGGTGCAGCTCATGTACCTGTCCACGGGCGAGACCATCGTGGCCCGTCCCACCGAGCAGTCCGTGAACTTCCTGCCCCGGCGCACGCTGGCCGTCTTCTCCGCGGTCGAGAAGGCGTGCACCACCGGCCGCTTCCAACCGCGCACGTCGAACCTGTGCAAGGTCTGCGCGTTCCAGCCGTGGTGCCCGTCGTTCGGCGGTGACCCCGAACGGGCGGCAACCGAGGCGCCGCTGGCGTTCGCCGGCCTCGAGCCGGCCGTCGCAGCCGAGGTGGCGGCCCACGTGGCCGAAGCCAACGACGACCTCGACCCGCTCGGGCAGGCGGCCGGCGTCGCGTGAGCGACGCCGACGAGCAGCCGTTCGGGCCGACGGTCGCCCGCCTCGACGACGCGGTCGACCGCGCCCTCGACCGGCTGCGTGGAAACGCCGCCGCCGACCGCGTGTTCTATGCGCTCACGGAAGCGGCGAACTTCAGCCTGCTCTGGTACGGCGTGGCGGTGGCGCGGGCGGTCGTCTCGCCCCGGTACCGGCGCGATGTGGTGCGACTGGCCGTGTGCATCGGCATCGAATCGGTGATCGTGAACCAGGGGCTCAAGCGCCTGTTCCGGCGCGGCCGGCCCGACCGAACGAACCACGTCGATCCGCACGGTCTGCGCCAGCCCAGCACCTCGAGCTTCCCGTCGGGCCACGCATCGTCGGCCATGTTCGCGGCCGGTCTGCTCACGGACACCGATCGTCGACACCGAGGGCTCTACTACGGGCTCGCCACCCTGGTGTCGGCCAGCCGTCCCTACGTGCGCATCCACCATGCCTCCGACGTGCTCGGCGGCGCCGTCGTCGGATGGGTCCTCGGCCGCATCGCCCGACGAGTCTGGCCCCTCTGAGCAGGCGTCGCCGAGGCAGGGGTGGGGGGTGGAGCCCGGAGCCGGTGGCGTAGCGTGGACCGGATGAGCGACCGCCTCCACTTCGACCGCCGCATGTCGGACGCCGAGGCGGTGATGTGGCGACTGGAGAAGGACCCGTACCTCTCGTCGACCTTCGCCAACGTGACGATTCTCGACAAGCCCGTCGACGCCGCCCGGCTGCGGGCCCGCATGGAGTACGCCGCCCATCAGGTTCCCCGACTGCGCCACCGGGTCCAGCCGACGCCAGGGAACCTGTCGGCGCCGCTCTGGGTCGATGACCCCGGCTTCGACATCGCCTACCACGTCCGTCACATCGCCTTGCCGAAGCCCGGCAATCGTCAGCAGCTGGCCGAGCTCGCCGCGCTCATCGCCGCCGACCCGTTCGATCGCACCCGCCCGCTCTGGCAGTTCACCGTCGTCGACGGGCTCCGCGGGGGCAAAGGCGCGCTCATCCAGAAGCTCCACCACGCGGTCGCCGATGGCGAGGGATCGATCCGCCTGTCCATGCAGTTCCTCGACCTCGAACGAGACGTGCCGACCCCGGCGGCCTCGGCGGATGTGCTCGACGACGAGCCCGCGCCAGATCCCTCGGCCGCGGTGCGTGAGATCGTGGCCGGCTCCCTCCGCCTCCCGCTGGCGGTCGTCCGCCAGCTGCGCGACCTCCTGGCCGAGCCGGCCCGCCTCCCCGAGGCCGGCGCCGCGGCACTCGACACCCTGCGCGGCATGGTCTCGCAGCTGTCCGACGCCGACCACGCCCACTCGCCCCTGTGGACCGCTCGCTCGCTCCACCGTGTCCTCGAAACGGTGCGTGTCCCGCTCGAGAACGTGCGCGGAGCGGCGAAGGCGCTCGGCGGCACGATCAACACCGCCTTCCTGACGGCCGCCGCCGGAGCCGCCGGCGCCTACCACCGCGAGCTCGGCGAGCCCGTCGACCACCTGCGTGCCTCGATGGCCATCTCGACGCGCACCGAAGGTTCGGGCGCCAACGCGTTCTCGCTGGCCCGCCTCCTGGTGCCGACCGGGAAGATGACGGTCGCCGAGCGCTTCCACGCCATCGACGAGGCGGCCGGCCGGGCCCGAGGCGAGTCGGCGACGGCCTCGCTCGAGACGATCTCGGCCATCGCGTCGACGCTCCCGACGTCGGTCGTCACGCGGGTGGCGCGTCAGCAGGCCGAGTCCGTCGACTTCGCCACCTCGAACGTGCGGGCGGCGAACTTCCCCTGCTACATCGGTGGCGCGCTGGTGCTGGAGAACTATCCCCTCGGCCCCCTCGCCGGGGTGGCGTTCAACCTGACGGCGATGAGCTACTGCGGAAGCTTCGACATGGGCCTCCACGTCGACCGCGCTGCGGTGTCCCAGCCCGATCTGCTCCGCCGCTGCGTCGAAGACGCGTTTGCTGAACTGGCTGCCGCGGCCGGGTGAGTACACCCGGCCGGAGGATCAGTTCTTGGCGTCCAGGGTGACGAGCAGCGACCGCATGTCGAGCAGCAGGTCGGCGACTTCGCCGGTGGACACGAGCTCTCGGTGTGCCATCTCGCCCAGGGCCTTGTCGATGACGGACAGGGCCTCGGTGATGACGTCCAGCTCGCGGGTCTCGGTCATGAGCGAACTCTATCGTCGGCACCCCCCGTACGCGGTGACGGGAGGTCAAGATCACAGTGCGTTCACAACTCGGGGCGCGGCACGCGTACGCTCCGGCGCCATGGAGCTGAGCGGCAAGACGTGCGTGGTGACCGGGGCGGCGGGCGGCATCGGGCGGGCGCTGGCCCGCCGGTTCCACGCCGCCGGCGCTCAGGTGCTGGTCACCGACCTGAACGACGCCGGTGCACAGGCGGTCGCCGACGAGCTGAACGCGGTGCGACCCGGTAGCGCCATCAGCATCGGTGGCAGCGTGGCTCAGGAACCCGATGTCGTCGCCCACATCGAGCTTGCTCGCACCACGTTCGGCGAGATCGACCTCTACTGGGCCAACGCCGGTGTCGCGTCGGGCACCGACCTGGAGACACCGGACGACGTGTGGGAACTGGCCTGGGCCGTCAACACCAAGTCGCACTACTACGCGGCGCGACATCTGGTGCCCGACTGGCTCGCCCGCGGCGAGGGCTACTTCTGCTCCACGGCGTCGGCCGCCGGCCTGCTCACCCAGATCGGGTCCGCGCCGTACACGCTCACCAAACACGCCGCCGTGGCCTTCGCGGAGTGGATGGCCGTCACGTACGGTGACCGCGGCGTGCGGGTCAGCTGCCTCTGCCCGCAGGGTGTGAACACGAACATGCTCAACGGCAGCGACGGTGGGGTCGACAGCACGGGCGCCGACGCCGTGCGGGCGGGTGGCGCGGTGCTGGAACCCGAGGAGGTGGCCGAAGCCTGCCTCGCCACGGTCGCCGCAGAGCGCTTCCTCGTGCTCCCCCACCCCGAAGTGCTCACGTACTGGCAGCGCAAGACCAACGACATCGACCGGTGGCTCGGCGGCATGCGCCGCCTTCAGGCCCGAGTCGCCGGCGGCTGAGCGGGCCGACCGAGATGTCGCCGGGGCGCGCTACGGTGCGCCCATGGGGGTACGTCTCGATCCGTCCGACGAGTACATGCACGAGCTCGGCCCCGAGCCGAACTTCAACGAGAGCATGTACGTGAACTGCGTCGATCCGGCTCAGCTGGTCGGCGGCTGGTTCCGCATCGGCAACCGCGCCAACGAGGGCCAGGCCGAGATGACGGTGTGCCTCTACCTGCCCGGCGGGCGGGTGGCGTTCATGTTCAAGCGGCCGACCATCACGACCAACGACGCGTTCGATGCGGGCGGCATGACGTGGACGATCGTGACGCCGTTCGAGGAGCTGCGCGTCGACTACGTCGGCAAGGTCGTCGTGCTCGACGACCCCAGCCAGATGGCCGACCCGCGCCAGGCGTTCCGCGACAACCCGCACGTGCCCTGTGAGGTGCACCTCACGTTCACGGGCCAGGGTCGCCCGTCGATGTTCGGTGGCGAGCCCGACACGCCGCACGAGACCCCTGGCGAGGAGTTCGCCAAAGGCCACTACGAGCAGCTCGTCGCCGGTCACGGCACCATCACCGTGGGCGACGAGGCGTGGGAGATCGACGGGCACGGCCTGCGCGATCACTCGTGGGGTCCGCGCTACTGGCAGGCGCCGTTCTACTACCGCTGGCTGACCGCCAACGTCGGCCCCGACTTCGGTTTCATGGCCTCCCGGGTGGCCAAGCGCGACTCGGGCGGTAGCCGCGGCGGGTTCGTCTGGGAGGACGGCCGGATCCACCTGTGCGACGACGTCACCCTGTCGACCACGACCACGGGATCCGATCGCTACCACCACGCCATCACGGCGACGCTGCGTTCCACCAAGAGCGGCAGGGAGTGGGCGTTCACCGGCGAGGTGATGAGCCTCATCCCGTTGCGCAACCGGCGCACCGACCCCGAGGGCAACGAGCTGCTCACCCGCATCAGCGAGGGCATGACGCGCTGGACGATGGCCGACGGTCGCGTCGGGTACGGCCTCAGCGAGTACCTCGACCAGATGGTGGACGGCCAGCCAGTCGGGCTCGCCGAATGACCGCGCTGGCGGCCGCACCCCACCAGGTCGACCGGGAGGCCAGCTGGGCACCGCTCGTCGTGGCCGTCGCCGCCATGGCCATGATGCCGCTGGCGGTCACGGGTACGAACCTGGCGTTCGGCGACGTCGAGGCGCACTTCGCCGGCACCGATCGGGGCGCGCTGTCGTTCATCCTCTCCGGGTACTCGATCGTGCTCGCCGCGTTCACGCTGCTCGGTGGCCAGCTGTCGGACCGGCTCGGTTCGCACCGCATGTTCCTCACCGGCATCGTCGTGTTCGCGGCGGCCGGCGCGGCGGCCGGGCTGGCGCCGCACGCCTACCTGCTCATCGCGGCCCGTGTCGTGCAGGGCGCGGCGGGCGCGCTCATCGTGCCCTCCTCGCTGGCCATGGCGCTCGCCCGCATGCCTGCCGATCGGCACACGACCACGATCGGGGTGTGGACCGCGGCGTTCCCGATCGGCTCATCCGTGGCACCCACGCTGGCAGCGCTCATCCTGCACGTGGGTGGCTGGCGTTGGGTGTTCCTCGCCCCGGTGCCCCTCGCCGCGGCGCTGCTCGTCTACACGCTCGCCCACCCCGACCCGGCCGGGCCACCAACCGCCGCGCACCGGGCCGACCTGGGCCGGCCCGACATCGTGGGCATCGTCATCGGGACCGCCGCCGTGGGGTCGGCCGCGCTCGGCATCGTCGAAGCACCCCGCTGGGGTTGGCTGGCGCCGTCGACCCTGGCTGCGCTGGCCGCCGCGCTGGTCCTCGCACCGCTGTTCGTGAGGCGCGCCCGGCGCAATGCCAACCCGCTCGTGCCGATCGAGCTGTTCGCCGTGCCCACGTTCCGCGTCGCCAACATCGCCAACGTGTTCGTGTCGATGGCGGGCATGTCGGTGTGGTTGCTGTGGCCGCTCCAGATGCGCCAGGTGTGGGGCTACGGGCAGGTGGCCGTCGGCATCGCCATGACGCCCACGCCGGCCATCGGCGGCGCGGTGGCCATCGTGGTGGCCAAGTGGGCCCGAACCCACGGCTACAAGGTGCCCCTCGTGGTCGGCACCGCGCTCGTCATCCTCGCCAACCTGTGGTTCGCGGTCACCATCACCGAGACGCCGAACTACTGGTCGGGCATGTTCCCGGGCCTCGTCGTGTTCGGCTTCGGGATGGGCATGACGTTCGCCCCGCTCAACGGCGCCGCGCTCGTGGGGGTGCCGGCCAAGGACATCGGCCGGGCCAACGCCACGTTCAACACCGGCCGGTTCCTTTCGGGGGCCATCGGCATCGCCGCCGTGGTCGCCGCGCTGGGCGACGGCAACACGGGTCACCCGAACGCTCCGTTCGACCGGGCCTACCTGCTGCTGGCCATCCTGTCGGCCGTGGCGACGCTGCTGCTGGCCGTGGCGTGGCCGCGCCGGGCCTGACTCACCGGCCCCGGGCGATGTCGTACGTGAGCACCTGGGCCGACCAGTTCGCCACCTCTTCGCCCGGGATGCGGCCGCGCTGCGGCCACGGCTGCGCGAGGTCGACGGGCACGCCGCGGCTGACGACGGCACGCAGGTTGCGCCTGTCCTGCAGCACCGTCACGTCGTCGGCGGGCGAGCCGTCGACCACGAGCACGTCGGCTCGATAGCCCGGAGCCACCACGCCCAGTTCGCCGACCGCCCGCATGGCGATGGCGTTCTGCTTCGTGGCACACGAGATGGCCTGCACCGGTGTGATCCCCAGCTCCTGCACGAACACCTCGAGCTCGCGGGCATGCCAGTGCCCGTACGGCGTGAGGGCAAACCCGCTCTCGGAGCCGCACAGGATCGGCACCCCGGCGTCGAACGCCTTGCGCATCATGGCCGCAGTCGCCTTGATCTCGCCGCGGAAGATGTCCTGCATGCCCGCGCCGGCACCGACGCGCTCGCCGTGATCGGCGAGGTTGGCCAGGAACGTGAACGTGGGGCAGATGGCGACGCCACGCTCCACGATGGCCTCCAACCCCTCGTCGTCCATGAACGACGCGTGCAGGACCAGATCGACACCGGCCAGCGCGGCGTCGCGCGTCGATGAGGCGCTGCGGCAGTGCGCCGTGACCGGCACGCCGAGCGCATGGGCGGTGTCGCACACGGCCTTCATCTCGTCGAGCGTCCACACCTGCAGCTCACCCTGGTGCGTCGGGATCGAGCCCGTGGCGTGGATCTTGATCCAGTCGGCACCGTGCTTGATCTGGCGGCGGGTCTCGGTGACCATCTCGTCGATCGTGTTCACCACAGCGGCGTAGCCGACCGTGCCCTGGTCGGGGATGAGCCTGCCGGCGGTGCCGCCCACCGACGTGAGCAAGGCCTGCACGCCGGTCTTGATGCGCGGACCCGGGAAGGCGCCGGCGTCGACCATCGAGCGGATCTCGGGTCCGATGCCCATCACGGTGTCGGGGTCGAAGATCGAGGTGACACCCGCCAGCAGCAACTTGGGCAGGTTGAACAACGTGACCATCGCCGCGGTGACCGGCGGGCGGTGGAAGAAGAGCTGGTCGTTCGAGCGGACGTCGTCGAACGTGACGTGGCAGTGGGCGTCGATGAGGCCGGGCATGACCGTGGCGCCACGGGCGTCGACCGTGGCGGCGCCCGCCGGAACCACCAGCGTGCCCGTCGGGCCGACGGCGGTGATCGTGTCGCCGTCCACGACCACGTCGATGCCGGGCACCGGCGCAGCGCCCGTGCCGTCGATCAGGGTGCCGTCGACGATGTGCAGCACTGCGCCCATGACCCTCCTCCGGTGACGGTTCGGGCCGTACTGTACCGGCGGTGATCGAGGTGACGACGTACGCGGAGGCGCAGGCGGCGCTGCGGTCGCGCGACCTGCGCCAGTCGCTCTACGACGAAGGCC
>JANPGL010000572.1:0-9153 GCA_031423915.1 Actinomycetes bacterium
GGCGCGCACCCAGGGCGCGCCCCCCACGCGCATCAACCCGTCGTCACCCGCCTTCGTACCGTCCGTCCGGAACTGCTCGCTCCGGGTGCGACGTTCGTGTGTGCCCTGCCGGTCGACGACGCCGCGACCTGGGTGGCCGTCCCGTGGGAGGAGCCGGTCGACTGACTCAGGCCCCGAGCGCGCGCCAGGGGGACCAAGGCAGGTTGCGCACGACGGCGAATGCTACGGCCGCCGCGCCCGCGCCCGACCAGAACGTGGTGCGACGGAACGGGTGCTCGGAGCCGTCGAAGCGGCCACGGGCGTCGAGGACCCAGGCCCACACCAGCAACGGCGCGAGCGCCATGGCCAGCGCGTTGTAACCGAGAGCCCTGACCGGCTCGCCGTGGACGAGCGCCCACACGGCGCGTGTCGAGCCGCAGAACGGGCAGTCGAGCCCGGTCATCGCCCGGAACGGGCAGGGGAGCGTGGCACCACCGTCTCGGGTGGGATCGACCAACCGCAGGTAGCCCACTGCTAGCGCGGCCCCGCCCGCCGTCAGCCACGGCCGGAGTCGCGCCAGGGCCGCGGCGGAGGGAACGGGGCGCACCGCGACACTGTAGGAGCGACCCTGCTCGAGGGCGCGTCGCCGCAGATCCCGCACGACGTCGGTGCGGCCGGGCCGGTAGCGTCGCGGTCATGCAGGTGCTGGCGCTCCGGGTCGAACTCCACGTCCCGGCGGCTGGGTCCCTGAAGGCGAAGCGCTCGGTGGTGAAATCGATCGTCGAGGCGGCCCGGCATCGCTACGGTGTGTCGGCCGCCGAGGTGGATCACCAGGACACCTGGCAGCGGGCTGCGCTCGGATTCGCCACCGTCAGCGGCAGCGTGGCGCAGGCCACCGACGTGATCGACGAGGTCGAGCGCTTCGTGTGGTCGAACCCCGAGGTCGAGGTCATCGAGACCGAGCGCACCTGGTTGGAACGAGGCTGAAGGAACCCCCATGTCGAGACCACGTCGCACCCGTCGCCCCGCGTCACCCCACCAGGTGCCGCGCACGGCGCGCCTCAACGAGCTGCTGCGCGAGATCATCGGCGAGGAGCTCGGCCGCATCGGTGACGAACGCACCGAGCACGTCAGCATCACCTCGGTCGACGTCGACAGCGACCTCAACCGCGCCATCGTCACGTTCGACGCGCTCGACGGCGAGGCGGTCGACGCCCAGGTGCTGGAAGCGCTGTCCGAGCTGCGCGTCCGCCTCCAGAAGGCCGTCGGCGCGCAGATGGTGGCCCGCAAGACGCCGATCCTCCACTTCCAGCCCGACACGGTGCTGCGCTCGGCGGAGCGGATCGACGAGCTGCTGCGGAGCCTGCCTCCGCCCGGCGATCACGACGAGGTCGAGGACGGTCGCTATCGCCCGTCGTAAGCCCGCCACGGTCCATGGCCTGCTGGTCGTCGACAAGCCCGCCGGCCTCACGAGCCACGACGTGGTCGACCAGGCGCGCCGACACCTGCACGAGCGCCGTGTGGGTCACTCGGGCACGCTCGACCCCGACGCCACCGGCCTGCTTCTCGTCGGCGTCGGCTCGGTGACGCGCCTGCTGCGGTTCCTCACGGACCTGCCCAAGACCTACACGGGCGAGGTCGTGCTCGGCGTCGAGACGGCGTCGCTCGACGCGTCGGGCGAGGTGACGGCGCGCCACGACATGGCCCCGGTGACGGTCGAGCAGGCCAGGATCGTGGCCGCCGAACACCTCACGGGGCCGATCCTCCAGGTGCCGCCGATGGTGTCGGCGCTCAAGGTCGGTGGTCGCCGGCTGCACGAGCTCGCTCGCGAGGGCATCGAGGTCGAGCGGGTGCCTCGACCCGTGACCGTGCACTCGTTCGCCGTCGACGAGGGTCCCGAGCCGGGCGTGCTGCGCATCGAGGTGCGTTGCTCGTCGGGCACGTACGTGCGCACGCTGGCGGCCGACCTCGGGCGGCTCCTCGGCGGTGGTGCGCACCTGCGCAACCTCCGTCGCACCGCCATCGGCTCGTTCGGCGAGCTCGACGCCCGTCCGGTCACGGAGGCGCCGCTGCTCACGGCCGCCGCCGCGCTGCGCGACTACGCGTCGGTGGCGGTCGACGCCGAGACCGCCGACCTCGTGCGGCACGGGCGCCTGTTCCCCGCGTTCGACGGCGCAGGACCATGGGCGGTGCAGGGGCCCGACGGCGCGCTGCTCGCCGTGTACGAGGCGCACAAGGGCGGGGCGAAGCCCGCCGTGGTGCTCGACGTCGACGCGACCTGAACGGCTCAGTCGTTCTCGACGGCGAGGTCGTGCTGCAACCGGGCCACGTGGCGGAACAGCACGGACGCCTGGCTGAAGCAGTAGAGGAAGCACACGGTGGCGAGCACGGCGGCCAGGGTGAGTCGTGTGATGGCCTCCGGCAGGTCGGTGTCGCTCGTCGTGATCGCGGCGTACAGCACGTAGCCGACCGTGAGCATCGAGACGACCCAGCTCACCCACCACCGCATCGTCGCGGCCGGTGGCGACCGGTGGCCCTCGGGTCCGGCGGCCACCTCGCTGACGGCCCGCAACGGGAGGACCAGGTTGACCACCGGGAGCACCCACGACACCACGGCCATGCCGGGTGATGCCGCGTCGTCGGTGCCGCTCAACATCCGGTGGTTCCGCGCCGCCACGCCCGACCATGCCATGGACGCCACGATGGTGGCGACGAGCAGTGCCACCACCCCCCACGTGGTGACCGCGACGAGATGGCTGGAGCGGGCGAGCGCATCCGCCCGGTCGGCGGCGCTCGACACCTGGTCGAGCGCGCCGCGCCGACGGGCGAGCGCGGCCGTGAACGCGGCGAGCAGCGCGGCGGTGACCCCGTACGCCAGGAGCAGCACGTTGGTGAGGCCGGCGAGGCTGAACACCGACAGGTTGCGGCGGCGGGTGCGCGTGCGCCCGAGGTCGCCGGGCGAGGGAACGGGATTGCCGAAGCGGGGCCGGCCGAGAGGGACCCACGCCCCGGGAGCGGTGCCGGGCGCCCAGATGGCCGGATCGGCGCCGGTGCGGGCGGCGACGGGCTCGGGGACCGTCGGCATGGGCCAGGGCGCGTCGGCCGGCACCGGATCGTCCCATGCGTCGTCGTCGTCCTCGTCCCAGTTCTCCGCGTCGTCGTACGCGGCTTCGGGCGGGGACGGCAGCGACCGCAGGACCATGGGCGCGGCGGGCACGTCGTCCTGGTCGTCGTAGTCGTCGTAGTCGTCGTAGAGGGCGTCCTCCTCGTCGAGGATCTCCTGGCCCCCGTCCTGCGCGTCGTCGGGCGGCCACTCCCCGGGAACCCATTCCCCGTCCACCCATTCGCCGGGGACCCATTCCCCGTCGACCCACTCACCGGGGAACTCGTTCCCGTCGACGCCGTCGTCGGGGTCGCCGGGCTCGCCCAGCGTAGGGACGTCCTGTTGCGGGTCGTCCAGAACGTCGAGATCGAGCGCGTCCACACGGACGCTCTCGTCCGGGCGCCCGTCCCTACCCTCGCCACGCATATCGGCATGGTAGAGCCCTGCCTGTCGTCGCTGCTCGGCGCCGAGGCGGCGTCCCGGATTCGGGCCCGACGGTGGGGTCGGCGCTAGCGTCGGTGCGGTGCAGGTGATCAGGGCCGAGGAGCTCCCGACGTCGAGCAAGCGGACCGTCGTCACGATCGGCGCGTACGACGGTGTGCACGTCGGGCACCAGGCGGTGATCGCCCACGTACGGCGGCTGGCGGCGGAACAGGGGTGCCGCAGCGCCGTCGTCACGTTCGATCGGCACCCGGCCACGGTGGTGCGGCCCGAGTCCGCTCCCCGCCTCATCACCGATCTCGACCAGAAGCTCGAGCTCCTGGCGGCCACCGGCGTCGACGCCACCGTCCTCGTCACGTTCGACCGGGCGCGTTCGGAGGAGCCGGCCGAGGACTTCGTGCGCCGGGTGATCGTCGACGGCCTGCACGCCACCGCGGTGGTCGTGGGCGAGGACTTCCACTTCGGTCACAACCGCGCCGGCAACGTGTCGCTGCTCCGGGTCATGGGCGAGGCCCATGGCTTCCAGGTCGTACCCGTCGAACTGCTGCCGCGCCTCGACGCGGTCGACGAGCCCGTGTCGTCGACGGCCGTGCGCCGTGCGCTCGCCGGCGGCGAGGTCGAGGTGGCGGCCCGGTTGCTGGGTCGACCGTTCGAGGCGCGCGGCGTGGTGGTGACGGGCGACCAGCGCGGCCGCCTGCTCGGCTTCCCCACGGCCAACGTCGAGATCCCGATCCAGATCTGCCTGCCGGCAGACGGCGTGTACGCCGGCTGGTACGAGCGGCCCGACGGCGCCCGCCACGCCTGCGCCATCAACCTCGGGCGGCGCCCGACGTTCTACGAGCACGCCGATCACAGCCTGCTCGAGGCGCACCTGCTCGACTTCAGCGACGACCTGTACGGCGAGCGGAGCCGCGTGCAGTTCACGGCCTTCCTGCGCAGCGAGCGCAAGTTCGACGGCATCGACGCGCTCGTGGCCCAGCTCAAGCGCGACATCGACGCCGCCCGGTCAGCGCTCGGGGTCTGAGCGCCCGTCCCCTGAGGCGCCGAAGCCCCGGCGACCGCCCCTGAGGGCGGGCACCGGGGCAGGCTGCGGCCGCGGTGGTCAGGCGGGCCAGACGACCTTGCCGGCGCTGTCGTACACGCCGGCGATCAGCTTCTCGTCGTAGGTGCCGTCGGTGGACGGCTTCGTCTTGAACACGCCGGCGGTCGTGTAGGCGTCGACCAGCTTGGCCAAGTCGGCGGCGTGCACGAGGCCGATGCCCTCACCGGCCGGGGTGTTGTCCTTGACGATCTTCGACTCGACGCCCCAGCGGTAGCTCTCGCCGGCTTCGGACAGGAAGTTCTTGTTGCCGCCCGCCGTGATCTTGGCGAAGGCCGTCTTCACCGCGGCGGCCGGGTCGGCCTGCGCGTCCTCCATGCCCTTCATGGCGGCCCGCAGGAAGTCCTGCGCCGCACTCGGGTGCTCCTTCACGAACTTGGCGTTCGAGTAGATGACGCCGAAGTTGCCGGGGATCCCTTCCTTGGCGGGGTCGAACACCGTGTACTTGATGCCGGCGGCGTCGAGCTGGCCGGGCTCGTTCGACTTGTAGACCGGCAGCGCATCGATCGGCAGGGCCCAGTGCTGCTTGGGATCGAAGCCCTCGAGCGACACCTCCTTGTAGTCGGTGCCCTGCTTCAGGCCGTACTTGTTGAGCAGTGCCACCTCTGCGGGCGGCAGCGCGCCCTTCACGCCGATGGTCTTGCCCTTCAGGTCGGCCGGGGTCTTGACGGGGCCTTCGGCGCGCACGAGCAGTGCGTCGACGCCGACCTTGCCGTCGACCGCCACGGCGACGAGCTGGGCGCCGTCCTTGGCGAAGCCCAACATCTCGGCGTAGGAGCCGGCGGAGGCGAACTGGGCGGTGTTGGCCCCGATCAGCGGATAGTTGGCCGTGGAGAAGCTGGCCTTCACGTCGACATCGAGGCAGACCTTGTCGAAGTAGCCCTTCTCCTTGGCGATGACGACCTCGACGATGGAGGCGGTGGCCGCGAAGTCGAAGCCCGACAGGTATGTGATCTTGCCGGCCTTCTTGTTCTCGGCACAGCGGTCGGCCGAGATCCCGGAGGCGGTCACGCCCGTCGGCGCCGTCGTGGTGGCGGCGACCGCCGTGGTGGCGGCCGGGGCGGCGGTGGTGGCGGCCGGGGCGGCCGCGGTCGTGACCGCGGCGCTGGTGGCGCTCGACTGCGGCGACGACGAACTGCCGCAGGCCGCCAGGACCAGGCCGGTGCCGACGGCGGCGAAGAGGACGAGACGGTGGCGGGTACGGGGCATGGACGGCCTTTCGGTCGGTGGTGGTGGTGGCGGCGGACGCAGCGCTGGGGAGCTGCGGTCAGCCGGTGGTGGGACGGAACAGCGGGCCGAGCGCGTGCCACGCCGAGTCCGAAAGGAACGGTCGAGCGTCGGCGGGCGTGATGCGCACCTGGGCGCTCAGCCAATGGCGCGAGAAGCTGTGGGTCGGTCCGAGCCACTGGGAGATCACGACCGGCAGCGGCGGGAGCTCCACGTGGGCGCGATCGGTGATCCAACGCTCGATCTGGCCGTAGAAGACGCGGTTGAGCGAGCGGAGCTCGTCGCTGGCGGGGCGGATCTCGTGGTCGCGGTAGGCGAGCAGGAACTTGGCCCGATCGGT
Source organism: Actinomycetes bacterium (assembly GCA_031423915.1). Lineage (GTDB taxonomy): Bacteria > Actinomycetota > Acidimicrobiia > Acidimicrobiales > Ilumatobacteraceae > JANMAT01. Next base: position 6,190 of record JANPGL010000572.1, read on the forward strand.
GTGCGCGACGATCCACGAGAGGTGGTGCTCGACGATGGCCCGCACGCCGGTCTCCGCATCGGGGGCGGCGTCGAGCCGGGCGAACGCAGCGGTGTGGTACCCGCCGAGGCACTCGACGTAGAGCGCGTCGGCCAGGCCTTCCTTGCCACCGAAGTGGTGATACAGGCTGCCGACGCTGGCCCCGGACCGGCTGAGCACGTGCTCCATGGTCGTCTCGACGACGCCGTGTTCCAGGAAGCACGCCAGCGCGCCGTCGAGGAGCGCCTGGCGCTTCGAGGTCTCCTGCCGGGTCGCCATCCGCTAGAGGATTCCACTAGAGGATTCCTCTGGTCAATTCAACGTCTCTCGTGGGTGCCCCGCAGCAGCAGCCGTTCCAGCCCGGCCAGGGCCACGAGCGACAGCGCCCCGATCGCCCCGAGCGCGAACGCGCAGGCCCACACGAGGGTGGCGCCGCTCCCCGTGGCCTGCGCCTTGCGGATCCAGACGCCCAGACCGCCGGGCACCAGCGCGAACCACTCGCCGATCACGGCGCCGACGAGCGCCAGGCCCACGGCCGTGCGCAACCCGGCGAACAGGTGGGGGAGTGCGCTCGGGATCTCGACGTGGCGCAGGATCTCGGCGCGGCTCGCGCCGGCGGAGCGGAGCAGGTCCCGCGTGTCGGGGTCGGCCGCCCGCAGGCCGGCCACCAGGTTGTAGAGCAGCGGCACGAAGCACACGAGTGCGGAGACCGCGGCGATCGGCTTGAACCCCGTGTTCAACCAGATGACGAACGCCGGCGCGTAGCACACGAGCGGGATCACCTGGATGAGGAGCGCCACCGGCTGCACCGCCCGTTCCACGAAGCGGCTGCCGGCCATCGGTATGGCGACGACGACCGACAGCAGCAGCCCGATGCCCAGCCCGGCGCCCGCTTCCCTGGCCGTCGTCAGACCCTCCCGCCAGAAGAAACCCGGGTCCTGACCGATCGTGCGCAGGATGCGCCACGGCCCCGGCATGATGAACGGCTTCACGTCGAACCCTCGCAGCAGTCCCTCCCACAGGGCGGCGAAGACCATGATGCCGATCAGCGGGGCCGCGGCGCGTCGGGCGCCGCCGTGCCGTCGTCGGCCGACCGCCCGGCGCCCGACCACCTCCGCACGCGCGTCGGTGGCGGTCACGACGACCGACCCGAGAGCAGGTGGCGCAGCCTCACGACGTGGGCCGCGAACGCGGGCGTGTCCTCGATCTCGGGCGTGCGGGGACGCGGCAGGTCGATCTGCTCGACGGCGGCCACCCGGCCGGGCCGGGGGGCCATCACGACCACCCGGTCGGAGAGCAGCACGGCCTCGGCGATCGAGTGGGTCACGAACACCACGGTCGCCTGGTGCTCCTGCCACAGTCGCAGGAGCAGGTACCGCATCTCGGCGCGCAGGATCTCGTCGAGCGCGGCGAAGGGTTCGTCCATCAGCAGGACGGGGGCACCGAGCGCGAAGGCCCGTACGAGGGCCACCCGCTGTTGCATGCCGCCCGACAGCTCGCTCGGGTAGGCGTCGCCGAACCCGGCCAGCCCGACCTCGGCGAGGAGGGCGTCGATCTGGGTCTCGTCGAGCCGGCGCCGACCGTCGCCCTGGCGGTTCACCTCGGTCAGCAGCCGGGCGTTCGAGCGGACGGTGCGCCAGGGGAGCAGCGCCGGCGACTGGGGTACGAGCGCGATGCGCTTGGCCCGGCGGGCCGCGTCGGGCGTGTCGCCGAGCACGGTGACCACGCCGGCATCTGGCGCGAGCAGGCCCGCCACGATCCGTAGCAGGGTCGACTTGCCACAGCCCGAGGGCCCGAGCAGGGTGACGAACTCGCCGTCGGCCACGTCGAGGCCGACGCGGGCGAGTGCGTCCACGTCGCCGGAACGGCCCGCGAATCGCTTGCCCACGTCGGCGATGGTCAGGGCGTCCGCCACCTGCAGAGGATTGCTCTAGAAGAATCCTCTGGTCAAGCCCGCCTCTGGCCGCGGTTGGGGGCCCGACACCCTCGCTGGTAGCCTGCCAGGGTCCGTTGCGGCGACACCTGCGACGCGATGCGGCCGGCGATCCGGTCCGCGCCCTCCCCATGGGGAGGCCTCTTCCAGAAAGTGACCCATGCCAGACAAGCAAGCGACGATCGCGGGCCATCGGCTCCACGACACCGACACGGGCTCCCCCGAAGTGCAGATCGCCATCCTCACGGAGCGGATCAACCACCTCACGGAGCACCTGAAGGCGCACAAGAAGGACCACCACAGCCGGCGCGGCCTGCTGATGCTGGTCGGTCGCCGGCGCCGCATGCTCGACTACGTCCGTGCCACGGACGTCGAGCGGTACCGCGGCATCGTGGCGAAGCTCGGTCTTCGGCGGTGACTTTCTGACGGGCGGCCCTCGGGCCGCCCGTTTGCGTTCCCGGCCTGCATCCGCCTCCTGTGGACAGCGGTCTGGCAACGTACGAAGCACCTACCGGGTCGGCGGGACCGTCCCGCCCGGCCCCCAGAAACATCCGAGCGGTGCACCGGTCGGTTGTCAGTCGCCGAGGCCCTCGCCCCACCGGGCAGGACCCCGCCGACTGGGAACCGACTGCGCCGCTCACGGAACGGTCGGGTCGGACCCGGCCGGAAAGGAGCGCTCCATGACGGAGCCCACCATCAAGCACGCCAAGGTCGAAGGCGTCATCGCCAAGACCGACCGCACCCTGTCCTTCGAGACGGGCAAGCTCGCCCTGCAGTCGCAGGGCGCCGTCGTCGCCACCATCGGCGGCACCACGGTGCTCGCCACCGCCAACGCCGCCAAGGGCGTACGCGACGGCATCGACTTCTTCCCGCTCACCATCGACGTCGAAGAGCGGGCGTACGCCGCCGGCAAGATCCCCGGCTCGTTCTTCCGTCGTGAGGGTCGTCCCACCGAGGACGCCATCCTCACCTGCCGGCTCACCGACCGGCCGCTCCGTCCGGCGTTCCCGGAC
>JANPGL010000573.1:0-4406 GCA_031423915.1 Actinomycetes bacterium
CCCATCGCCCGGAGGAAGGCACCTCGGCAACGCGACGACCCGACCAGCCAAGCCGGCCGACCCGTACGCAGGGGAACGGTCGCACGGTAGGACCCGCGCCGCCTGCGTACACTCCCGCCATGGCCGTCGATTCGGACCTGATCGCGCTGGTCCGAGCCATCGGAGCCGGTGATCGAACCGCCGTGACCCGGCTGCTCGACGCCGCTCCCGCGCTGGTCGTGGCGCGCGTCGATCGCGCTCAGGAGTTCTTCCTCGATGCCTGCCGTGCGCAGGTGTACGCAGGCGACACGGCGCTGCACGCCGCTTCGTTCGCCTACGACACCGACGTCGCCCGCCAGCTGGTCGAGGCGGGCGCCGACGTTCGCGCTCGGAACCGACGCGGTGCCGAGCCGCTGCACGCCGCCACGATCGGCGCCCCCGACTCCAGCCATTGGGATCCGGCACGACAACGAGCGGTGATCGCGTACCTCGTAGAGGCGGGCGCGGATCCGAACGCCCAGGCGACGGGCGGTGTGACGCCGCTGCACCGGGCGGTACGCAATCGATGCTCGGCCGCCGTGGACGCGCTGTTGCGGCTCGGTGCCGACCCCTATCGGGCGAACGACAACGGATCGACGGCGGTCGAGCTCGCCCGGTGGACGACCGGACGCGGGGGAACCGGCACGGTCGAGGCACGTGCCGAGCAGCAGCTCATCGTCGGTCTGCTGGCGAAGGCAGGCGGCTGAGTCACGCGGCGTACGCAGGTGGTCGGGCGCGACGAAGGCCGCCGTCGGGGCCCCCTCGAGGGGGGCGGCGCCGACGACGGCCCACGACTGATCACCCGGACGGGTTCGACTCGGTCAGACGACGCGAACCTTCTGGGCCTCTTCGCCCTTGCGGCCGGGGGCGACGTCGAACTCGACCTTGTCGCCCTCCTGCAGCGACTTGTAGCCGCTGCCCTCGATGTTGGAGAAGTGGACGAATACGTCGTCGCCACCCTCGCGCGAGATGAAGCCGAAGCCCTTCTCGGCATTGAAGAACTTGACGGTGCCTGAAGCCATTGCGATTTCCTCTTTTGCTGAGCGCCACACGGCGCTCCCCGCACAGGTTACTCCCTCGCGTCCGAATGCACAGGCCGGAGATGCCAAAAGGTTCGGTCCGAGCACCGTCAGCCCGCGGGCCGCGGTCCCTAGGGAGGGGCCGTACGCTCGGGCGATGGCCACGAAGATCACCGCCACCCAGTTCCACACCGACGTCACACTCGCCGACTGGCGGGTGGTGCTGCGCCGGGCCGAGGCCGTGTTCCGGGCGCCCACGTTCGCCGGGGCCGCCGTGTTCGTCGAGCAGGTGGCCGTGGCCGCCGACCTGGCCGAGCACCATCCCGACATCGACCTGCGGTACCCCGGCCGGGTGCACGTGACGCTCACGACCCATGCGTCCGGCGGCCTCACCGATCTCGACGTGGCCATGGCCCGCCAGATCTCCCAGCTGGCCGCTTCCGCCGGATTGGTCAGCGAGCCGGCGACCTTCATCGCGTTCGAGCTCGGCATCGACGCGCTCGACATCGACCTCGTCCGACCGTTCTGGAAGGCGGTGCTCGGCTACACCGACGAGAAGCCGTCGACGCCCGGTTCCACCGCGAACGGTCTCGTCGACCCGCTCCGCCTCGGCCCGGCCGTGTGGTTCCAGCAGATGGACGAGGCCCGCCCGCAGCGCAACCGGCTGCACGTCGACGTGACCGTGGGCCACGACGTCGCCGACGCCCGCGTCGCCGCCGCGCTGGCCGCCGGTGGCACGCTGCTCACGGACGAGTCCGCCCGGGCGTTCTGGGTGCTGGCCGATCCCGAAGGCAACGAGGCGTGCGTCTGCACCTGGCAGGACCGCGACTGACCTGAGCGGTCCGGGCTTCAGCGCAGCGTCACCCGGCCGGCGGGACCGGCGGCCACGCCGCCGATCACCGCGGCTACCTGACCGGCGGCGCGCAGGTCGGCCACGACGGCGTCGACCCGGTCGGTCGGTACGGCGAGCAGCAGGCCGCCAGACGTCTGCGGGTCGGCGGCCAGATCGCGCGCCGCAGCGTCGCCCCCCACCAGGTGCTCCTCCACGAACTCCAGGTTCCGGCCCGTGCCGCCCGGCACGAAGCCCTCGTCGATGAGCGCTCGCACGTCGGGCAGCACCGGTAACGCGGCCAGGTCGATCTCGGCGGCCAGGCCGGCGGCCAGGACCATCTTGTGCAGGTGGCCGGTGAGACCGAACCCGGTCACGTCGGTGGCGCCGTGCACCCGGTGCCGTTTGGCCACGATGGCGGCCGCCGCGTTCAACATCGTCATGCCCGCCACCGCCGCGGGGTAGGCGAGGGCCAGCCGGCCGCCGTCGATCAGCGCTGAGGGTTCGAGCCGCTTCACGGCCGTGGCGACGACCCCGGTGCCGAGCGCCTTGGTGAGCACGAGCACGTCGCCGGCCTCGGCCGCGGCGTTGGTGAGGAGCTCGTCGGGGTGGCACTCGCCGATGACGACCTGACCGAACATCGGCTCCGGCCCGTCGACCGTGTGGCCGCCCACCACCAGCCAGCCGCCGGTTGCGGCCTGGCGCCGGGCCCCCTCGAGCACGTCGCCGAGCGTGTCGAGCGGCAGCCGGTCGCGCGGCCAGGCCACCACGTTCAGGGCGAACAGCGGCGTGCCGCCCATGGCGTAGACGTCGCTGACCGAGTTGGTGGCCGAGATGGCCCCCCACACGGCCGGGTCGTCGACGATGGGTGTGAAGAAGTCGACCGTGGCGATGAGCGCGCGCGTGTCCGACAGCCGCCAGACGGCGGCGTCGTCCCCCGTCTCCAGACCGACCAGGAGATCAGGGTGCAGGATCGGTTCGGCGTGCCGCAGCACCTGCGACAGCTCGGCCGGGCCGAGCTTGCACGCTCAACCGGCGCCGTGGCTGAAGGCCGTGAGCCGGAAGGTCTCGGAGTGTTCGCTCATCGGTCGCCACGGTAGCGGGACGGCCCACGGGCAAGCCGGGGCCGCCCGGGAGTGGATCGCGCGGCGGGAAAGGGTCCTCCGGCAGGTTGGCATGGCGCTCGAAGTTGATACGATCATTATCAAGTTTCCTGCCAAGGAGTGAGCGAGATGGCCCTCGACCCGAAGAAGTGGACGCAGAAGACGCAGGAGGCTGTGGCGGCCGCCCAGGAGGAGGCCCGGGCCAACTCGAACCCGCAGCTGACGCCCGACCATGTGCTCGCCGCGCTCCTTCGTCAGGAAGGTTCCATCGTCCTCCCGGTCGTGCAGAAGCTGGGCAAAGCCCCGTTGATGCTGCGCAACAAGGCCGACGAGGCCGTCGCCAAGCTCCCCAAGTCGTACGGGTCCGAGACGCAGATCGGCCGCGAGTTCACCCAGATGTTCGACGCGGCCGAGGCGGCCCGCAAGGAGCTGCACGACGACTTCCTGTCGGTCGAGCACCTCCTCCTGGCCATGCCCGACCGTCTCGAGGTCAGCCGCGAGGAGCTCCTGCAGGCCCTGGCCGCCGTGCGGGGCAGCCACCGCGTCACCAGCCAGAACCCCGAGGAGCAGTTCCAGGCCCTCGAGAAGTACGGCCAGGACCTCACGGCCCGCGCTCGCGACGGCAAGATCGACCCGGTCATCGGACGCGACGAAGAGATCCGCCGCGTCATCCAGGTGCTGAGCCGCCGGACCAAGAACAACCCGGTGCTCATCGGCGAGCCCGGCGTCGGCAAGACCGCCATCGTCGACGGGCTCGCCCGGCGCATCGCCGACGGCGACGTCCCCGAGGGTCTGAAGCACAAGCGCATCGTGTCGCTCGACCTCGGCGCCATGCTCGCCGGCGCCAAGTACCGCGGCGAGTTCGAGGAGCGGCTGAAGGCCGTGCTCAAGGAGATCACCGACGCCGAGGGCGAGGTCATCACGTTCGTCGACGAGCTGCACACCATCGTGGGCGCCGGCGCGGCCGAGGGCGCCATGGACGCCGGCAACATGATCAAGCCGATGCTGGCCCGCGGCGAGCTGCGCATGATCGGCGCCACCACCCTCGACGAGTTCCGCAAGCACATCGAAAAGGACGCTGCACTCGAGCGGCGGTTCCAACAGGTGTACGTCGGCGAGCCCAGCGTCGAAGACACGATCGGAATCCTCCGCGGGCTGAAGGAGCGCTACGAAGTGCACCACGGCGTGCGCATCCAGGACTCCGCCCTCGTCAGTGCTGCGGTGTTGTCAAACCGCTATCTCACCAATCGCTTCCTGCCCGACAAGGCCATCGACTTGATCGACGAAGCGGCCAGCAAGCTGCGCATCGAGATCGATTCGTTGCCCACCGAGATCGACGTGGTGCAGCGGCGCATCCTGCAGCTGGAGATCGAGCAGGTCGCCTTGGAGAAGGAGACGGATCAAGCATCGAAGGAGCGCCTGGAGACGATCGTCGAC
>JANPGL010000574.1:0-22914 GCA_031423915.1 Actinomycetes bacterium
ACCAGCAGCGCACGGGTCTCCACCGCACGATCCACGACGGGTGCGAAGCGCAGCAGGACCACGCCACCCAGGTTGACCACGCCGGCGTGTAGGAGCGCCGAGACGGGCGTCGGGGCCTCCATCACCTGGATGAGCCAGCCATGGAACGGCAGCTGCGCGCACTTCAGCACGGCGGCGAACGCGACGAGCAGGATGCCGACCCGGGCACCCGCCGGCAGGGTCGACGCCGCCACGGCGCGATCGACGATGGCGTCGATCCGCAGCGTCGAGAACGCAGTGCCGAAGGCGACCACCGCGCCGAGCATGCAGGCATCCGCGGCGCGGGCCAGGAGGAACTTCTTGTGGGCCACCGCCACCGCCACCGGGCGATCGCCGAAGAAGGTGAGCAACCCGTGCAAGGCCACGCTGGTGGCCGCCCACGCCGCCACCAGCAGCAGCAGGTGGTTCGCCACGACGACCACCCACACGGCGGCCAGCGTGGCGAGCAGCCGACGCACGTAGGGACGCTCGCGCTGGTCGCCGCTCAGGTACGCCGACGAGTAGCGGACGACGACGATGGCGACGATCGAGACCAGCAACAGCACGGCCACCGTCACGTTGTCGACGCGCACGAACCCGTTGGCCTGCGGTCCGGTCGCCAGACGCAGCGCAGCCGTGGCCACCGCAGCGAGCGCCATCACACCCGACGCGGCCCGAGCCGCACGCCACGACGCCGCCACCGACCCACGGCGGGCCGCCAACGAGGCGGCGGCCACCACCACGGCGGGCGCCGCCACGAGCGCGGCCGGCCAGGTCGACACATGCGGGAGCGATTCGGGGGCGAGCTGAGCGATCACGGGATCCTTCGGGGTCGTGCGGTGCACCCCCAACTGTGCGGACCGCCGCCTGTTCTGTCCAATACCTGTTGCCGTACGATTCGTTCACTTCGAACGAACGATCGGCGACATCGTGACCCCGCTCAACTTCCACCACCTGCGCTACTTCTGGTCCGTCGCGAGGGAGGGCAACCTCACGCGGGCGGCACGCCAGCTCCACGTGTCCCCCTCGGCGTTGTCGGCCCAGATCAAGCAACTCGAAGCCGACCTCGGCCAGCAGCTCTTCCACCGCACCGGGCGCACCCTCACCCTCACCGAAGCGGGCCACGTGGCCCTCGCCTACGCCGACGGCATCTTCGCCTCGGGCAACGAGCTCATCGAGGTGCTGCGCGAAGGTCGACGCGAAGAACGTCAGCTCTTGCGCATCGGTGCCGTCGCCACCGCCTCGCGCAACTTCCAGGAGAACTTCATCCGGCCCGTCCTCGACCGCGCCGACGTCGAGTTGGCGCTCGTGTCGGGCAGCCTGCCGGAGCTGCTCTCGCGGCTGCGCGTCCACTCGATCGACCTGGTGCTCTGCAACCAACGCGTCCACGCCAGCGCCAGCGACCCGTGGCGATGTCGGCGCATCGCCCGCCAGCCGGTCAGCCTCGTCGGCCGGCCGGACACGGCACCGTTCCGCTTTCCCGACGACCTGGCGCGCGTGCCGCTGCTGCTGCCCGGACGCAACAACGAGATGCGCACCACCTTCGACCTCCGGTGCGAGCAGCTCGGCATCCGCTACCACCTGCGCGCCGAAGTCGACGACATGGCGTTGTTGCGACTGCTCGCCCGCGACTCGGCCGCAGTGGCGCTGATGCCCACGGTCGTGGCACAGGACGAACTGGCCAGCGGCCGCCTGGTGGAGCTCGCCGTGGTGCCCGACCTGTATGAGAACTTCTACGGCGTCACCGTCCAGCGCCGCTACGCGCCACCGCTGATCGCCCAGCTCCTCGGCCGACCCGACGCCGACGTGCTCAGCGCGCCCGGGACATGAGCACTCTACAACGGCAGTGCGGGTCGGTGCCGGGTGCACCTTTGGCTCGCCGACACACTGGGCGACGACGAGGCCCTGGCCGCCGCGGTGGCCGCGGGCGAGCACCTGCTCTCGGCAGCGGTGCCCGACGGTGCCGGCGGGCTCTCGTGGCGGCTTCTGCCGGAGGTGGACCGCGGCACGTGGCTCGGCTACGCCCACGGGGCGGCGGGCATCGCCGACGTGCTGCTCGACCTCGCCGAGGTGACCGGCCACGACCGGTACCGAGACGCGGCCGTTGCCGCCGCGCGCTGGATCCTGGCCCAGGCCACGCGCTCATTCGGAGGCGACCACCTGGCGTTCCCCGCCGCCCACGGCGCCGACCCCTGGACGCCGTTCTGGTGCCACGGCTCCACCGGCATCGGGCGGTTCCTGCTCCACCTCGACGACCTCGGGCTGCTGGAAGACCGGCCCCTCCTCACCGACACCGCGGTCGCCGCCGCCCGCCTCACCCGATTCACCGGCCCGGCGCTGTGCCACGGCATCGCCAGCAGCATCGACCACCTGCTCGATCTGCACGCCGCGACGGGCGACCCGGCCCACCTGACCGAAGCCTGGTCGGCCGACGCGCTCCTCGACGGGTTCGAGCGTCGGGACGACGACGGCCGCCTGCGCAGCGTGGCCGATGCCGGGCCGCGCCTGACGTTCGACCTCATGTCGGGCTATGCCGGCGTGGCCGCCGTCTGGCTTCGACTCGCCGATCCCACGCGACCGTCGCTGCTCGCCGGACGCCACCGGGCGCTCACCTCGCGCCGATGAGAGGGAGCGAGGGCGGGGCATCGGTCAACTGGCCAAGCAGCACACCTCGAGCTCCATGCCGTCGGGGTCGCGGAAGAACAGCGACCACTCGGGGCCGAGGCGCTGAATCTCGCCGACCTCCTGAGCGCCGGCGTCGCGCAGGCGCTGCTGCACGACCTGGAGGTCGGCGTGCGACGCCACCGCGAACGCGAAGTGATCGACGGCACCCCGGCCGCCCTGGCGACGGCGCTCGCCGAGGATCGACTCGGCCGGCACCTCGAACACGTTGAGCGCGGCGCCACCGCCGACATCGACGACCTTCATCCACGGGTGGTGCTCGGACTTCGCCACCTCGAACACCACGAGGGCGTCGAACGTCTGCTCGTAGAACCCGACCGTGAGGTCCATGTCGGTGGTCAACGTGGCTACGTGGTTGAAGCCGGTGGTGAGCGGCACGGGGCGACCTCGTTCGTTGGAACATCGTTCGAATGGATTGAACGCTATTCTAGGGAAATGTCGCCCGCCGTCAAGAGGCCCTACGACGCCAGCCGTCGCCTGGCCCAGGCCGAGCTGACCCGCCGCCACATCGTCGACGCCGCCACCCCCCTGTTCATCGACCAGGGCTACGAGGCCACCTCGATGCGCCAGGTGGCCGACGCCGCCGGCGTGTCGCTCCAGACCCTCTACAACGCCTTCAGCTCGAAGTTCGGCGTGTTCTCGGCCGTGATGGACGTGGTGATCGCGGGTGACCACGAGCCGGTGGCGCTGGCCGAGCGTCCCGCCGCACGGCAGCTCCACACGATCGACGACCCCCGCGCCCTGGTGCGGGCCGGCGTGGCCGGTACGGTGCCCGTGCTGGCGCGGTTGGCCCAGATCTTCCCGGTGCTGCGCGCCGCCGCCGTGTCGGACGCACAGGTGGCCGAGAGGTACCAGCGCTACACGATCGAGGGTCGGTACCAGGCGCTGCGCGTGCTCGGCGAACGGCTCGAGACCCTGGGGGCGCTGCCCGACGGCACCGACGCCACCCGCGCCACCGACGTGTGCTGGGCGGTGCTGAGCCCCGACGTGCTCGACCTGCTCGTCCGCCACCGCGGCTGGTCGATCGACCAGTACGCCACTTGGGCCACCGACACGCTCCTCGCCGCGCTCGTCCCGAGCCGCCGTCGCTGACATACCGTCGTCGCCGTGCCGTACCGCGAGCCCGAGTTCCTGCCGTGGGACGGTCGGCGCGTGCCGCTCACGTTCGTGGGCGGCTCCCTGGGCGCCGGCAAGACCACGGCCATCAACGCCGTGCTCGCCCACGCCGACCGGCCCGTGGCCGTGATCGTGAACGACGTCGGCGCCGTGAACATCGACGCCCGGCTGATCCGCCGGCGCCACGGTGACACGATCGAGCTGACCAACGGTTGCATCTGCTGCACCTCCATCGACGAGATGGGCGCAGCCTTCGATCTGCTGCGCGCCCGACCCACCCCGCCCGACCACGTGATCGTCGAGCTGAGCGGCGTGGCCGAGCCGCAGAACATGCTGCCGTGGGGCCGCAGCGCCGGGTTCACCCTCGACGGCATCGTCGTGGTGGTGGCCGCCGACCAGCTCGCGCCCGGCGCCCTGCCCGCCTGGGTGCAGGATCACGTGCGCGCCCACGTCGCCGCGGCCGACCTGCTCGTGCTGACCAAGACCGACGCGGGCGACGCCACCACCGCCGCCCATGCCCGGGCCGTGCTGAACGAGCTGGCGCCGCACACGCCCGTGTTCCTCGGCGGACCCGAGCGGCTCGAGAGCGGCGCGCTCGGTCGGTTCCTGGCCCTCGGCGGGCGACGCCCCGACGGACCGACCGCCGTGGGCGCGCCCAGCCTGTTCGACGCGCACCACACTCACCTGGAGCGCGTGCCGGAGGGCCTCGACGCCGGGGGGCTGGCGGCATGGATCGACGCGCTGCGCCATCGGATCGACGGCGTGCTCGTGCGGGCCAAGGGCCTGGTCGACACCGTCGACGCAGGGCTGGTGCTCGTCCAGGTGGTGGGCCTGCGGGTCGAGATCGAACCGGTGCCCGCGCCCGAGCGTCAGCCGCCGACCGACCTGGTGGTCATCACGCTGCCCGGATGATCGGCTACGAGATCTTCGGCGCGTCGGCGCCCAGGAACTGGGTGCGCAGCTCGCGCTTGAGCACCTTGCCGGTGGCGTTGCGCGGCAACGCCTCGATGATCGCGATGTCGTTCGGCACCTTGAACTTCGCCAGGCGCGTCACGCAGTGCTCGACCACCGTGGCCCGGTCGATCGTGGAGCCCGGCTTCAGCGCCAGCACCGCCAGTCCCACTTCGCCCCACTTCTCGTTGGGCACCCCGATCACGGCCGCCTCGGCCACCTGCGGCAGCTGGTAGAGCACGTTCTCGATCTCGGCCGGGTACACGTTCTCGCCCCCCGAGATGTACATGTCCTTCCACCGGTCGACGATGTAGACGAAGCCCTCGTCGTCGATGCGGGCCGCGTCGCCGGTCTTCAGCCAGCGACCCTCGAACGCGGCGGCGGTGGCGTCGGGACGGTTCCAGTACCCGGGCGTGATGTTCGGGCCGGCCACCCACAGCTCTCCCACCTCGTCGGGCCCGCAGTCGCCGCCGGTGTCGTTCACGATGCGGAACTCGGCGTGCATCAGCGCCTTGCCCGTGGAGCCGAGCTTGCGCATGGCGTCGGCCGGGTCGATGGCGATGCATGCCGGGCTCGTCTCGGTCATGCCGAAGCCCTGCATCACCTCGACGCCCTTGTCGGCCCACCGCTCCAGGATCGTCAGCGCGCACGGCGCCCCGCCGACACCGGCGACACGCAACCGCGAGAAGTCGGTGGCGTCGAAGTCAGGGTGCTGCATCATGAACTGGTAGGGCGCCGGAACGGCGAAGAAGTGCGTGATGCCCTGCGCCGGGTCACCGAGCAGGCGAAGCGCCGCGCCCGGGTCGAACGCTCGCATGATCACGACGGTACCGCCGGCGTGCAGCACGGGGTTCGAGTAGCAGTTGAGACCGCCGGTGTGGAACAGCGGCAGCACGCTCAGGTGGACCGTGTCGAGGCCGACGCCCACCGGGATGCCGAGGTTCACGGCGTTCCAGAAGTTCATCCCGTGGGTGATCATCGCCCCCTTCGGGTGGCCCGTCGTGCCCGAGGTGTACATGATCGTGATCACGTCGTCGTGGGTCAGCTCGGCCCGCTCGGGCCGCTGGCCGTCGAACCCCGCCAGCGCCTGCTCGTACGGGTTGCCGGAGGCGCCGGCGGCGTGATCGACGGCGAGCAGCGCGCCGATGACGCAGCGCCGCTGCAGCTCCTGTGCCGTCTCGGCGAACGACACGTCGTGCACGAGCAGCGCCGGCGACGAGTCGTTCAGGATGTACTCGAGCTCGGGCACCGTGAGGCGCCAGTTCAACAGCACGCAGATGGAACCCGTGCGGGCGCAGGCGAACTGGACGTCGAAGAACTCGACGCCGTTCTGGGCGAGCACAGCGACGCGGTCGCCGCGTCCGATGCCGAGCGAGGCGAAGTACGCGGCCAGCGCGTCGGCACGCTGGTCGAGATCGCTGTAGGTGAAGCTGCGCCCGGTGGCCAGGTCGCGCACCGCCTCCTTGTCGGGCCGGTGGGCGCTGTGGTGGGCCAGCCAGTCGTAGGCCCGCACCGTGCCGTGGCCGACGGGCCGCGACGAGGTCATGGCCGCCTGGGCGGCGGCATCAGGGACGAACGAGGTCGGCATGGTGTGCTCCTGGTGGACGGCCGGGGCGGCGCCACGATCGTCGCAGATGCGGACCTACCGGGCCACGTGCGGCGTCAGCGCCCGAGCCGTTCGACCAGGTGCACGGTGACCGTATCGCCGGCCTCTTTCCCGATGGCCGCTCGGATGTCGGCCCTCACGGGCAGCTTGTGCGTGCCGTCGCCGAGCGCCATGAACGAGCTGCGGAACGGATGGCCGTCGATCGTGCCGCTCACCTTCACCAGCCCGCGGGTCCCGAAGAACGCCCCCGAGCCCTCCATCACCACGTAGGTGTGCGCGCCCTTGGCCTCGCCTCGACGCAACGAGGCCACGAAGGTGGTGTCGAGCTCGCTCATGCGGACGGCGCGGGCCGGCTCAGCCGCCGTCGGCGTCGAGCTCGGCGGATTCGGGCGGTTCGAGCGTGAGGCTCACCGAGTTGATGCACCAACGCTGGTCGGTGGGCACCGGGAAGCCCTCGCCCTGGAACACGTGGCCGAGGTGCGAGCCACACGTGGCACAGCGGGCCTCGATGCGCGAGTAGCCGAGCAGGCGGTCCTCGAGCAGCACCACGGCGTCGTCGGCCGTCGGTGCGTAGAACGACGGCCACCCGCACCCGGAGTGGAACTTCGTGTCGCTGCGGAACAGCTCGGCCCCGCACGCCTTGCACTTGTACACCCCGACCGTCTCGGTGTCGGTGTACTCGCCCGTACCGGCGCGCTCGGTGCCGGCATGGCGGAGCACCTGGTACGACAGTGGGTCGAGCCGCCGCTTGAGGTCGTCCTCGTCGAGCTGCACGGGGTAGGGCGTGCCGTCGGGCTTCGTGGCTGAGATGTCTCCGCTCATCGCCCCATCATGCCCGACGCAGCACGCGGCCGGGACGCGAGCCGCCGGCCAGCGACACCCCGTTCACCCACACCTCGCGGATGCCGACCGGCGGCGTGAGCGGCTCGGCGTAGGTGCCGGTGTCGAGGATCGTGGCCGGATCGAACAGCACGAGGTCGGCGAACGCGCCGGGCCGCACCTCGCCGCGGTCGACGAGCCCGAACCGGCGGGCGGACGCCCCGGTCATGCGGTGCACCGCGTCGGCCATCCCCAGCACGCCGAGCTGACGGGCGTAGGTGCCGAGCACCCGCGGGAAGGTGTGGGCGAGCCGCGGGTGGGGCTTGTCGCCCGCGGCGATGCCGTCGGAGCCGAAGAGCACGCTGGGGTGCCGCATGATGAGCTGCACGTCGTCCTCGCTCATCGTGTCGAGCACCACGAAGCAGCTGCGCCCCAACTCGCCGACGATGGTCTCGGCCATGGCCCTGTCGCCGACGCCGTGCTCGGCGGCCAGCTCGGCCAGGGTGCGGCCCTCCCACTCGGGCCGGCGCGGCGCCGCGGCGACGAGCACCTGCTCGCCCCGCAGCGTGCCGAACGCTCCGCCGCCGTCGAAGGCGCCGGCCACGAGGATCTGCTCGAGCAGGGTGCTGCCGCGGGTGTACGGGTACTGGTCGGCCATCACGTCGACGCCGCGCTCCTGGGCCGCCTCGATGCGGTCGAGCGCGGCGCGGGCCTGGCCCCACTGGTCGGCACCGTTCGCCTTGAGGTGGGAGATCTGCACCTTCACGCCGCTGACCCGGCCGACGGCGACGGCCTCGTCGATCGAGTCCAGCAGCCCCGCCGACTCGTTGCGCATGTGGGTCGTGTAGATGCCACCTCGAGCGGCGACCAGCCCGGCCAGCGCGGCGATCTCGTCGGGGTGGGCGTAGCGGCCCGGCTCGTAGGCCAACCCGGTCGACATCCCGATGGCGCCGTCGTCCAGCGCGGCGTCGAGCAGCGCGGCCATGCGGGCACGTTCGCCGACGTCGGCCTCCCGCGCCGTCCTGGCTCCCATCACGGCGGCCCGCAGGCTGCCGTGACCCGCCAGCCCGGCGACGTTGACCGCCGGGCCGGCGTCGGCCACGGCGACGAAGAACTCGCTCATCCGGTCGAACGTCGACGGCCCGAAGGCCACGTCGGTCCGGGGCGCCGGCCCGAAGCCGCAGTTGCCGGTGACGACGGTGGTCACTCCCTGCGCCGTCTTGAACCTGAGCTCGGGGTCCAGCAGGAGCGCCCAGTCGTCGTGGGTGTGCACGTCGATGAACCCGGGCGTCAGCGCCAGGCCCGCCGCCGCCACCTCGCGCCGGCCCGGGCCGACGGCATCACCGACGGCGACGACGCGGTCGGCGTCCACCGCCACGTCGACGACCACCCCGGGAGCACCCGTCCCGTCGAACACCGTCGCTCCGCGGATCACCAGGTCGTGGTCAGCCACGGATCGCCTTCCACACCCGCTCGGGCGTGTACGGCATGTCGAGGTGATCCACCCCGAACTCCGCCAGCGCGTCGAGCACCGCGCTCTGCACGGCCGGCGTGCCCACCACCGTGCCCGACTCGCCGATGCCCTTCACCCCGAGCGGGTTGAGCGGTGACGGCGTCACCATCTCGATGGTGCGGAAGCTCGGAACCTCGGCCGCCGACACCAGCGGGTACTCGGCGAAGCTGACCGTGCGAGGGATGCCGTCGTCGTCGTAGTGCATCTCCTCGTAGAGCGCGGCGGCGACGGCCAGCCCGAGCCCACCGTGCACCTGCCCGTCGGCCGACGCGTGGTGCAGGATCGTCCCGGCGTCGTCGACCGAGGTGAGCTCCCGGCACCGCACCTGGCCGGTCTCCACGTCGACCTCGACCACGGCGATGCAGCTGCCGAAGGCGTACGTGCCGTCGCTCTTGAACGTGTGGGCCGCCTCGATGGCGCCGATCTCCGCCCAGCCCACCGACCGGGCCGGCGTGCCGGCCACGTGGAAGCGACCCGACGCCGCATCGAACACGATGTCGGCGACGTCGGCCTCCAGCAACCCGGCAGCACGCTCGCGGGCGAGATCGATGGCCGCCTGCACGGCGCCGTAGGTGGCCGACCCACCCAGCTGCGCGGAGCGCGATCCGATCGTGCCACCGCCCGTCGGCGACAGGTCGGTGTCGCCGTGACGGATGCGCACCTTGTCGCGGGCGACGCCGAGCAGGGCCACCACGACCTCGGTGAAGGCCGTCTCGTGACCCTGGCCGTGCGGCGAGGTGCCGACGATCACGTCGACGGTGCCGTCGGCCTCGATGGTGCACACCGACGTCTCGTCACCGCCGCCGGTGACCTCGGTGGTGCAGCTCACACCGATGCCGAGCCGCAGGCGGTCGTGGCGCGCCCGGCGCTCGGCCTGCTCGCGCCGCAACCCGGCGTAGCCCGCGGCTTCGACGCAACGCCGGATGGCGGTGGCGTAGTCGCCGCTGTCGTACGTGGAGCCCACCGCAGTCCTGTACGGGAACGCATCGGCGGGCACGACGTTGCGCAGACGCACCTCGACCGGGTCGAGCCCGCACGCCGCGGCGAACCGATCGATCGCCCGTTCGATGTCGCACGCCGCCTCGGGCCGGCCGGCCCCGCGGAACGCCACGGTCGGCGTGGTGTTCGTCGTGACCGACGTACCCCCCACGTGGGCGACCGGGATGGCGTAGACCCCGGTGCCCGAGCTCCGCAGGTTCCCCGTGATGAACGTGCCCATCGACGGGTAGGCGCCGCTGTCCTGCAGCGCCAGCGCCTCGTAGGCCAGCACGGTGCCGTCGCGCCGACCGCCGAGCCGGACGTGGTGGGTCGACGCACGGCCGTGGCCCATGCCGACCATGGCCTCGCCGCGCGCCTCGACCCAACGGACCGGCCGGCCCAGGTGGCGGGCCAGCCAGGCCAGCACGACGTCCTCGGGGTAGCAGCCATAGCCGCCCTTGGCGCCGAAGCCACCGCCGACGTCGGGCGCCACCGCTCGCACGGTGCCGGGTGTGAGGCCGAGGGCGTGCTCGATGACGAACTTCGCCCCCGCCGGCCGCTGTGAGCACACCCACGACGTGCACCGGCCGTCGGCGCTCCACACCGCGGCGCCGGCGCGCGGCTCCATCGGCCCCGGGTTGAGCCGCGGGTGGCGCAGGGCCACCTCGACCACCACCTCGCACTCGGCGAACGGGTCACCCTCGAACGTGGCACCGTCCCACTGGTACGACACGTTGGTGGCCGCGTGCTCGTGCACCAGCACGTCGCCCCTGAGCGCAGCGTCGAGGTCGACGACGGCGACCAACCGGTCGTAGTCGACGATCACCGCCTCGGCGCCGTCGGCGGCGGCGTAGCGCGACTCGGCTACGACCACGGCCACGGGCTCGCCCACGAAGCGCACGACGTCGACCGCCAACATCGGCCGCACCATGAGCTTGTTCATCATGGGCAGGCGGGGCGGCAACGGCCAGATCTCGTTGCGCAGGTCCTCGCCGGTGAACACCGCCACCACCCCGGGCGTGGCATGCGCCTGCGACACATCGACATCGACGATGCGGGCGTGGGGTTCCGTGGAGCGCACGAACGCCACATGGAGCGCGCCCGCCAGTTCGGGCAGTCGGAGGCCATCGATGAACGTGCCGCGCCCGACCAGGAGCGGCGGGTCCTCGAGGCGCAGCACGGCGTCGGCCGGTGCGCCGTGGCTCACGCCGGAGCGGTCTGTGCCGCAGCCTTCTTGGCGTCCTGCTCGGCCCACCAGTCGCCGCCCCGGGCCACGCGCAGGATGGCCGGGGTGTCGTGCTGGGGCAGGTGGCCCACCTTGTTCACGGGCGCCGGACAGGCGGCCACCGTGTTGGACAGGCGGCCCACGCCGGTGACCTCCACCTCGACCACGTCGCCCAGCGCCATGGGTCGCGAGTTGGCGGGCGTGCCCGTGAGCACGATGTCGCCCGGGAGCAGCGTGATGTAACGGCACAGGTCGGCCAGGATGTAGTCGATGCCGAACGTCATGTTCGTCACCGGGTCCTCCTGGACCACCTTGCCGTTGACGTAGGTGCGCAGGGTCGACTGGCGGATGTCGACGCCCGAGACGAGGCCGGGGCCGATCGGGCAGAAGCCGTCCTGGCCCTTCACCCGCAGCATGGAGCCGGCGTCGGTCTCGCGGAAGTCGTGGATGCCGGCGTCGTTCGACGGGGCGAAGCCGGCCAGGTGGTCCCAGACGTCGGCAGGCGCCACGTCGCGCATGGGGCGGCCCACGACGGCGGCGATCTCGCCCTCGTAGTTGAGGAGCTCGCAGTCGGCCGGCCGGTACAGCGTGCCGCGGTGGCTGTTGAGCGCGGTGAGGGGCTTCTGGAAGTACGTCGGCGTGTCGAGCGCGCCGGCGCGGAACTCGACGCGCCGGCTGTCGTAGTTCAGGTGGATGCAGATGATCTTGGTGGGGTCGCACGGCGCCAGGTACGTCGCCGTCGCCTCCTCGACGCGGCGACCGTTCGGCAGGATCAGCTCCGTGCCGTCGTCGGTGACCGACACCCACACCGGCATCCCGCCTTCGAGGATGCGCCGCACCTCGCGCCTCGGCCCTGTCAACACGCTCATGACATCCTCCCGGTCCCGGCCACGGTAGCCAACTTCACACGGGGGCGACGACCCTCCCCTTGGGCAGCCGGAGCGGTGGCTGGTGGTCCCACAGATCGGCCACCAGGTCGGACCGGAGCGCAGCGCAGGCCGGGTCGTCCCACCGGTTCACGCGCTGCAACGGGTCCTCGGTGAGGTCGTACAGCTCGCCCTCGGTGCCGTCGTGGCTGTGGCCCGGCTGGTACGTGCTGCACACCCACCCATCACGGGTGATGGTGCGCAGGTGGACCGCCACGCCGAACAGCTCGCTGTCCCACTCGGTCAGCACGCGCTCGAACCCGCGGGCCGCGGCGTCGGCGTCGCTCACCGGTAGCTCCTTGCCCTCCATCCACGCGACGGCCGGCAGGCCCGCGATCGCGGCGAAGGTGGGCGCAAGGTCGACCAGGCCCACCGGCTTGGTGACCGTGGCGGGCATCGCGCCGGCCGAGGGGGCCGGGCGCCACACCAGGGGCAGCCGCATGAGCCCGTCGACGTGGTAAGGGCCCTTGAACAGCAGGCCGAAGTCGCCCTGCAGCTCGCCGTGGTCGGTGGTGACGATCACGTCGAGGTCGTCGCCCCAGCCACGCTGCACCGCCGCCGCCAGCACGCGGCCGATGGCCTCGTCGATCAGCTCCACCTCGACGGCGTTGCGGGCATTCACCTCCCGCACCTGGTCGGCCGTCATCGTGGCCGGCACCCAGGCCAGCGGCGCCTCGTAGTTCGACACCAGGCGCCCGTCGTACCAGGCCCGCCAGTGGCGCGGCTTGGCATCCAACAGACGCTCACGCTCGGCGGCGTTCTCGGGATACCCGGCCGGCAACGGCACGTCGCGCCACGGCACCCGACCCACCTCCGACGCCGGCGGGTCCCACGGGTGGTGGGGGTCGGGGAAGCTCATCCAGCAGAACCAGTCGTCGTCGCCGTCGAGCGAGTCGAGCCAGGCGATCGTCCGATCAGCCACCCAATCGGTGTGGTACCAGCCGCGCGGGATGGCGTTGTCGTGCACCTGCGGCGCACCGGTGTCGCCGCCGCCCAGCGCGTTGACCTCGAGCGTGGCGTCGAGGACCGGGTAGAACATCCCGACCGCCTCGGGGTGCTCGGTGGCCAGCCAGCGGGCGAAGTGGAGCGGGCCCATGGCTCCGTGCGTGGCCGTCTCGAAGTGCTCGAACCCCCGGTGCGTGCCCGTGAGCGGTTGGGTGGCGAAGCGGTTCTCGGCGTACTTGGCGAACGGATCGAGGAACGGCTGGAAGTGCGGCTTGCCGATGAGCGCGGTCCGGTAGCCCGCACCGTGCAGCAGCTCCGCCACCGACGGCGCCTCGAGCGGCAGCGCCACGCCGTTCATCCACACGCCGTGGGTCGACGGGTGCTGGCCGGTGAGCATGGTGGAGCGCGACGGCATGCACACCACCGATTGCGGCACGGCGCGCTCGTAGCGCACGCCGGCGGCCGCCAGACCGTCGACCACGGGGGTGCGCGACAGCGTGCCGCCGTTGCAGCCGAGCGTGTCGTAGCGCTGCTGGTCGGTGGTGACGAACAGGATCTTGCGGCCCATCAGGCGGTGCCCTTCTGTCGGTCGGTCTCCATCTGGCGCTTCAGCTCGTCGAGCGCTCCGGCGCACCCGCCCGCGATCGTGAGGGCCATCGTGCGGGGATCGGCGTCGGCGGCGTAGACCACCACGCACGTGCCGTCCGCCAGGTCGAGCACGTCGATCGTGCCCCGGTGGTACACAAACAACGGCGCGGTGATCCGGTACTGGAAGCGGCGCTGGATCGGGTCGTTCACGAGGATCTCCTCGGGAAGCGGCAGGCCGGACCCGAGGGTGATGATGCGTGTCGTGCCGTCGACGGTGCACCCGGTGATGCCCGGGAACCACTCGTGCAGCCGCGCCGGGTCACCCACCAGTGCCCACACGTCGTCCGCCGGGCGGTCGATGCGGATGAAGTGGCGCACGGAGCCGTACGTCATGAGGCCTCCCGGAGCAGCGCGGTGAGCGCGGTGGTGAGCGCGGCCGAGCGGCGCGGACGCGAGAGCGACTGGTCGTACCGGAGGAGCTGGTGCGCCTCGAACGAGCACAGCACGTCGACGGCCGCGAGCACCGCCGCGGCCTCGTCGGTGCTCAGGGCGGCGAGCTCGGGTGCGAACAGCCGGCGCGCCTGGTGACGCAGGTAGGCGCGCCCCCGGGTGAGCTCCTCGGCGATCAGCGGCTGGAAGGGCGCCCGCAGGCGGGACACCGCCCCGACGGCACCGATGGCGTCGAACAGCCGTTGACGCTGCTCGACCAGCGCCTCGATGCGCCTCACCAGTGGCGCGCCGGGCGCGGCGTCGAGAGCGAGCATCGGCGCCACGGCGGCCTGGTGCCGATCGATGGCGGCGCGACAGAGGTCGTCGACGTCGGCGAAGTAGCGGAACAACGAGCGCGACGAGATGCCGGCGCGCTCGGCCACCTCGGCGGACGACGGGGCCAGGTTGCCCTCACGGAACAAGGCCAGGAGAGCGTCGACGACGGCGTCACGATTCCGCTTGGCGTCGCTGCGCACGACGCGCTCCCGCGCCCTCGCTCCCACGACCGCTTGGGTTCCCATCGGAGCCATGCTCGCAGTTGACAGAGGCTCTGACAAGTCGTTGACTGCGGTGATGACGACCGTCGACGCCATCCCCGTCGCCCACACGCCACCCGGCGGTTGGGTGGGTGACCTGCCCAGCCCGGTGCTCGCTGGGTGCGGCGAGCCGCTGGTTCCCGGCGCGCCCGATCTCTGCGGTCTCTGGCAGGTCACCAGCGCGCAGGTCGACGGCGCAACGGTCGACGACCACCCGGCCGTGGGCAAGCGCCAGCGGATCGAGCAGGCGGGCGACCGCCTCGTGGTCACCGCAGCGGGCATCATCCACGACATGCGCTGCGACGGCAGCGAAGCCAACGGCGTGCACGACGTCGCCGAGTTCGACAAGACCACGCCCATCACGGTGGTCGCCACCTACGAGGCCGGCGTCCACGTGTTGCGGCCGGTCGGCTTGCCCATCGAGGTCAAGCGTTGGCGCGAAGGCCACGAGCTGGTGTGGCAGTACCTCGGGTTCACCGCTCGGCTGGCGCGGGTGGGCGATGTCTGAGCTCGTGCTCGACTCGCTGCGCCGCCGCATGCGGGCCATGCACTCGCTCTACGACGACGCGCTGGCCACGATGACGCTCGAGCACGTCAACCACCACGAACGCGAGGGCGTGCTGCCGATCGCCTTCAGCCTGTTCCACATCACCAACATGATCGACGCATCGTTCATGCTCATGACCGGGGCGATGCCCATCTGGAACGACGAGTGGGCCGAGCGAGTCGGCATGTCGATCAACGACCACGGCAAGCACCGCACGGTCGACGAGATGGTCCACCAGCGCATCGGCGACTACGACGGCTTCAAGGCCTACGCCCGCGCCGTGTTCGACCGCACCGAGGCCTGGCTCGACACGCTCGACGCGGCCGCGCTCGACCGCGTGATCATCGCCCGACCGTTCCCACCCCAGATCGCCAGCACCTACTCGGCCCGCGTGGCCGGACCCGACGGCATCACCCTGCTCGACGCCGCCGAGTGCTGGATCTACCAGCACGGCCTGCGGCACATGGGTGAGATCGAGCTGGCCCGCGGCCTCGTCGGCCTGGGCGGCATGACCTCGTGAGCGCGGCTCCGGTCCACGGGTACGGCGGCAAGACGCTCGCCGACAAGCTCGGGCTGACGAAGCGGCCTGACTGGCGCGTGCTCAGCATCGACGCCCCCGCCGAGTACCCCGAACTGCTGGCCGACGTGTGGCCGTTGGCCGCGTACACCGCCAAGTCCGGCCGCCAGGTACCGAAGGGGACCTACGACCTCATCCACCTCTTCGCCCTCGACGAGGCGCACCTGACCCGGCGACTCCCGGCCGCCCTCGGGTGCGTCGACGACGGGGCGGCGCTCTGGCTCTCGTGGCCGAAGAAGTCCTCGCCGCTCTTCCGCGACCTCACCGAGGACGGGCTGCGCCGGGCCGTGCTCCCCACCGGCTGGGTCGACGTGAAGGTCGCCGCCGTCAGCGAGACCTGGTCGGGCCTGAAGTTCCTGCGGCGCCGCACCTGACGTCGGCGCGAGCGGCGCGCCTCAGCCCATCACGTTGCCGGCGGTGGCCGAGGGAGAACGCAGCCGGGAGAATGCCCCCAGGTCGATCGTCCGGCCGGTGCGGGGCCCGACGTACCGCACCGGCGTGGCGTCATGGTCGATGCCGGCATCCGCCGCGTCGACGAGGGCCCGCACGAACCGGCCCACGATCGGCGCGTTCTTGAACTGGTTGCCACTCGTGCCGCAGGCGACGTAGAAGCCGTCGAGGCTCGTGCGGTCGTAGATCGGCGCCCAGTCGTCCGACGCGTCGTAGAGCGCGGCGAGCCCCACCGGATGCGGGGGAACACCGAAGTCGGGCAGGCGGCGGGCCACCCGCAGCATGGCCCGCTCCCAGTGCTCCCGCGTCGGTTCGGCGTCGTAGTCGTCGGGATCGTCGACCCACTCCAGCGGGTCGCACTCGGGCTCGGTGCCGCCCACGAGCAGCGTGCCGCCCGGCTGGGGTCGGAAGTACTGGCCCAGATCGAGGTCGGCCACCAGCGTCGCTGCGTCTCCCGACCCGAAGCCGACCGGAGCCGGCACCACGTACACCTCTTGACGCAGCGGCCGGTGCCCGATGCGGAACTCGTCGGCCACGCCGGCCAGACGATGGAGGCCGCCCGACCACGGACCACCGACGCTGACGACCACCGGCGCAGCGATGCGGCGGCCGTCGGCCAGCCGCACACCCGTGACGCGACCGCCGGCCCGGTCGACGGCCACCACCTCGGACCGGTAGCGGAACACCGCCCCGTGGCGGGCCGCGGCGTGGGCCAGGTTGTGGGCGGCCAGCATCGGGTCGTCGACGTAGCCGCCCTCCACGCTCCACAGCGCCGAGAGCTCCCCCACGGGGTCGTCGGCGAAGGCCGGATCGTCGACGGGCTTCGGCGGGAAGAACGACCCGCGCTCGAGCGCCGGGAAGCGCGCGGCCAGGTCGACCGGCGCCAGCCACTCGTAGGAGATGCCGACGTCGTCCCACAGCGCCGCCACCGCGTCGGCGTCGAAGCCCGGCGTCCGGAAGATGAGGTTGCCGGTGCGGACGTAGCGCACCATCCCGTCGGGGTCGACGACGCCGAGGTGGCCGGCCCAGTCCTCCCACATCGCCGCCGCCTCCCAGGCCGTGAGCACACCCGGCAGGGTGGAGTAGCTGAACCGGATGACGGCCGACGACGAGCTCGTGCTGCCCGCGCCGGCGGCCGGGCCTTTGTCGACGCACACCACGCGGCGCCCGCTGCGGGCGAGCTCCAACGCCACGGATGCACCGATCACGCCGGCCCCGATCACCAGGGCGTCGGCCGTACGGGGGAGCTCGGGTCCGGTCACGTGGCCCATCGAATCCGTCGACCGTCGTGGCGGGCAAGGGCCGAACGGCCCCGCGGCTCGGTCGGTGGACCGGGCGGCCGGTAGCATCGAGCCAGGTCAGGACCGAAGGGGGAACGGTGGTCGATCTCATCATCCGAGGCGGCACGGTGGTCGATGGCACGGGGGCCGCGCCGATGCGCGCCGACGTGGCCGTCGACGGCGGTCGCATCGTCGCCGTGGGCGACGTGTCCGAGGTGGGCGCGGCGCGCCGCACCATCGACGCCGAGGGCCGCCTCGTCACGCCCGGCTGGGTCGACATCCACACCCACTACGACGGCCAGGCCACGTGGGATCCCGACATGGCGCCGTCGTCGATCAACGGCGTCACCTCACTGGTGATGGGCAACTGCGGCGTCGGCTTCGCGCCCGCCCGCCCCGACCGCCACGACTGGCTCATCGGTTTGCTCGAAGGCGTCGAGGACATCCCCGGTACGGCGCTCGCCGAGGGCATGACGTGGGGCTGGGAGTCGTTCCCCGAGTACCTCGACGTGCTCGACCGCATGCGCTGGCCGCTCGACATCGGCACCCAGGTGCCCCATGCCGCGCTGCGCACCTACGTGATGGGCGAGCGCGGCGCCGACAACCAGGTGGCGGCGTCGGCCGACGAGATCGCCGCCATGGCGACCCTGGCCGAGCAGTCGTTGCGGGCCGGAGCGCTCGGCTTCACCACCTCGCGCACCTGGGTTCACAAGACGAGCCACGGCCAGCAGATCGGGACGCTCCACGCGTCCACCGACGAGGTGCTCGGCATCGCCTCCGCGCTGCGGCGCGCCGGCACCGGCGTGATCCAGCTGATCTCGGACATCTACCAGTCGGGCGACGACGAGCTGGTGGCCCGCGAGCTGGCGCTGCTCGAGAAGCTCGCGCTGGGTCTCGGCCGACCGATCAGCTTCACCGTCCAGCAGAACGACCAGACGCCGAACCGCTTCCGCGAGCTGCTGACCGGCATCGCGTCGTGGAACGCCCAGGGCGCCCGCGCCTACGCCCAGGTGGGCGTGCGGCCGATCGGCGTACTCGTCGGCTTGTCGGCCAGCGCCGTGCCGCTCGCCTTCTGCCCCACGTACAAGGCCATGCGCACTCTGCCACTGGCCGAGCGCGTCGCCGCCCTCCGCACCCCCGAGGTGCGGGCCCGCATCCTGGCCGAGCACGCGGCGGCCAACGTGCGCGACTTCCCGGCGCTCATCCACGGCGGCTTCGACCGCATGTACCCGTTGTCCGACCCGCTCGACTACGAGCCCAGCCCCGAGCGCTCGGTGGCCGGTGTCGCCCGGGCCACAGGGCGGGACCCGCGCGAGCTGCTGCTCGACATGCTGCTCGAGGACGAGGGCCGCCGGCTGCTCTACCTGCCGCTCATGAACTACGCGCACGGCAGCCTCGACGACGTCCGCGAGATGATGACGTCGGACCACTCGATCTTCGGCTTGTCGGATGCCGGCGCCCACTGCAACGCCATCTCGGACGCCTCGTTCCCGACCACGGCCATCTCGCACTGGACGCGCGACCGCACGCGGGGCGAGAAGCTGCCGATCGAGTTCGTGGTGCACCAGCAGACCCAGCGCACGGCCGCCCACGTGGGCTGGCTCGACCGCGGCGTCGTGGCCCCCGGCTACCGGGCCGACCTCAACGTGATCGACCACGACACGCTGGCGGCCCGCCCGCCGGCGCTCGTGGCCGACCTGCCCGCCGGTGGCACCCGCCTCATGCAGTCGGCCACCGGCTACACGGCCACGATCAAGAACGGCGTGGTCATCGCCGCCGACGGCGAGCTCACCGGAGAGCGCCCGGGCCGCCTCCAGCGCGGCGCCACCTCGGCGCCCGCCTGACCGGCTCGCCGTGGCACCGCCCGCCATCGGCTTCTGCTTCGACCGCACGTTCCCGGCGCCGCTCGCCGTCGAGTTCGCGCGCCGACTCGAGACCGACGGCGCCGACGAGCTCTGGTTGATCGAGGACTGCTTCTACACCGCCGCCGTGTCGCTGGCGGCCGCCGCGCTGGCTCGCACCGAGCGGCTGCGGGTGGGGCTCGGCATCCTGCCGGCGGTGGCCCGCAACCCGGCCATCACGGCGATGGAGATCGCCACGCTGGCCCAGCTCGGCCCGGGCCGGGTGCTGGCCGGGATCGGGCACGGCGTGCAGGACTGGATGGATCAGATCGGGGCGCGCACCCCGTCGCCCGTCACCACACTGGCCGAGGTGATCGACGCCGTGAAGCGGCTGCTGGCCGGCGAGCGCGTCACCACCGCCGGGCGTCACGTGCGCCTCACCGACGTGCAGCTCGACCACGCGCCCACGCCGGTGCCCCCGGTCCTGGCCGGCGTGCGGGGCCCGGTCTCGCTGGCCATGGCCGGACGGGTGGCCGACGGTGTCGTGCTGGCCGAGGGAACCGGGCCGATCGCCCTGCGCGCCGCGCTGGCCCGGTGCGCGGCACCCGGCCCGTTCCATGCCGCCGTGTTCGCCCCGCTGTGCGTCACGGCCGATCGGGCCGACGCGCACCGACAGATGGCCCCGATGCTCGCCCACCTCGTCGACCAGGCCGTGCCGGCACTGGCCGACCTGCCGTTCCACGCCGAGCTCGTCGCCCGCCACGCGGACCGGGGTCTGGACGGGCTGGCCACGATGCCGGCCGAGTGGTGGGCCGAGATCGGCCCGATCGGCACGCTCGACGACGCGCTGGCCCACGTACACGGGCTGGCCGAGGCGGGCGCGACGTCCATCGCGCTGTTCCCGGCGCCCGAGGTGGAGGTGGCCCGCGCCCAGCTCGACGACGTGGCCTCGCTCGTGCGGGCGCTGCGGTAGCCGGCCTCGAGCCGCTACTGCCAGCGCCCGGCGTTCCGCGCCCGCTCCGTCTCGCCCGTGAGACCGAACGGGCCGAGAAGTCGGGCGGGTGCGGGTCGGCGCCGGTCAGTTGCCGGCGAGCTTGGCCACCACCGGCGCGAAGGCGTCGATGGCGTCCGACCGGATCACCATGTACGAGCCGTCCCAGCGGTCGCGCCGGGCCTCGATCTCGTCGCAGAGCGCATCGACCGAACCGACGAGCGTGTTGGGCGACGCCAGCACGGCGTCGGCCGGCAGACCGCCCATGTACCCGCCCACCTTCTCGGCGGCGCCGCGGGCGTCGTCGGTGACCACCGTGAAGAAGTTGAGGAAGCAGATCTCCAGGTCCGCGTACCGGTCGCCCGCCACGTTCCGGACGAAGCCCAGCTTCTCGTCGGTGGCGGCATCGGCGATCGATGCCCACGAGTCGTTGGTGAACTTGCCGGCCCCCACGTTCGGGTTGACCGAGACGATGTCGCCGTAGCGGGCCGCCGCCTCGAGGACCTTGCGGCCGCCACCACCCGACAGGATGGGCGGGCCGCCGGCCTGCGTCGGCTTGGGCGTGCCCACCATGCCGTTGATGTTCCAGGTCGCACCGGCGTGGTGCACCGGCTCGCCCGACCACAGGCCGCGCACGATGCCGATGGCCTCGACCATGCGGTCGATGCGCACGCCCGCCGAGTCGTGCGGGATGCCCGGCCAGTCGTAATCCTCGTTCATCCAGCCCGCGCCGAGGCCGAGCTCGAACCTACCGTCGCTGATGACGTCGATCGTGGCCGCCTCCTTGGCCAGCAGCGCCGGGTGCCGGAAGTCGACGCCGTAGACGAGGGACCCGACGCGCAGCGTCGACGTCACCGCGGCGGCGGCCGCCAACGCCGGGGTGGGGGCGAACTGGTCGGTGAAATGGTCGGCGACGCAGAGCACGTCGTAGCCGAGGCCCTCCGTCTTGCGGGCGAGCTCCGCCCAACCGGCCCCGTTGGAGGCCTTGGACGCCATGACACCGAATCGGAAGCGACGTGCGTGGGGCATGCCCGCACGTTACGTCGCGTGGGTCAGAGGGCGCGCAAGCGGTTGTTCTTCGGGTTGTGCTCCACCACGGCCAGGCCCAACCGCTCCATCAGCGGCGGCACGTACATGCCGAAGCGACCGCGCAACCCCTTCTTCAGGCCGTACCAGCCGCCGACCGGGTTGTCGGCCGCACGGCCCCATGCCTCGACCGTGCCGTCCTTGGCCGGCTTCTGCTCGTCGGCCGAGCCGAGGTCCATCCAGTCGCCGTGCTGCTTCAACATGGCGTGCAGGTCTTCGAGGCACCGAGCGTCGTAGAGGAGCACCGTCTTGCCCACGGTGCACACGATGACGTCCTTTCCGTCGCGCACGTCGCGGTGCATCGTGTACTCGGCGGTCTGCGGCGGCGTCTTCAGCTGCCACGGGTCATCGGGCGTGCCGGCGCCGAGGGCGTCGGTCTTCTTGGTGGCCATCATCAGGCTCCGTTCACGGTGGAGCGCACGCGACCAATGTCGTCACGTCCGCTCAGCAGCGACTCGTATCAGGTAGAACTGCTGTCTAATTAGGAGACTACCGAACTTGCTGGAGGCACCCGGAACGGTGTCGGCCCACAGGAGCCACGGTTGGACCAGACCCAGCGTGTCATCAGAGCTCTCGCCTCGCCGATCCGACGCGAGATCCTCTGGCGTGTGTGGGACACCGAACTGCCCGTCGCCGCGATCGCCGCGGGCTTCGACGTGACCGCACCCACCATCTCCCAGCACCTGTCGGTCCTGCGCGAAGCCGGCCTCGTGGAGCTGCGCGCCCAGGGGACGACCCGCTGGTACAAAGCCCATCGTGAGACCATCAGCGCTCTGCGGGGCGCCCTGGGCGAGGGACCGGATCGCTGGACCACCCTCACGGACCGCCCGGAGCGCCTGCCCGACGACGAGCGCACGGCGCGCCCGGGCGTGGCCATCCTGACGGTGACCGCTCCCTGCTCCCCTGGCGACGCCTTCCGGGCGTTCACCGACGCCCCGCTCTACGCCCGCTGGCTCGGCGTGCCCGTGACCATCGACCGCGGCCACTTCTCGTGCCGCATGGAGTTCGGCACCCAGGTGCGCGGCACCTACGACCTCGTGAACGAACCGTCGCTCATCGCCATGCACTGGGACTTCGACGACGGCACGATCCCGGTGCCCGGTGCCGGCCACCGGGCGCTCCTCGTCGTCTGGCCGGGCGACACCGCCCGCGACTGCCGGGTGGAGCTGCACCAGTACGCCGACGACCCCGAGCGACTGCACCGGCTCGAACGGGCCTGGCGGCTGGTGCTCGACCGGTTCGCCGAGGGGATCAGCCGTGCGCTCGACCCCACCGCCACCGTGACGATGCGACCGACGCGGCCGCGCCGTCGACCGCCCCCGTCGACCCCACCCGCCGCGCCGGCGCCGCCTGGACCACGGCGACGCCGATGATGGCGATGGCACCGCCCACCAACGTCAACCAGCTCAGCCGCTCGTGGAGCAGCACGGCACCGAACACCACGCCGAGAACCGTCGACAGGTAGGCCACGGCGCTCGCCTGCAGGCCCGAGGAGCGACGAAGCAGCTCGGAGAAGAGCACGAACGAGAGCGCCAGGCCGAACAGCGACAGGTACACGAAGCTCAGCGTGAACGTCCACGGGAAGCGCATGTGGGAGCGGTCGTCGGGCAGGGCCATCAGCCCGAGCAGCACCGACGAGAACAACAGCTGCACGGCCACCACCATCATCCGGTCGAGCCGAGGCACCGGGAAGCGCTTGTACATGAGGCTGCCCACCGCCGACATCGCGGCGGCACCGACGGCGAAGGCG
>JANPGL010000575.1:0-4601 GCA_031423915.1 Actinomycetes bacterium
CGTGCCGTCGCTGCTCGGCCTGCTCGGCAAGAACGCCTGGTGGATCCCCCGCTGGCTCGACAAGCGCATCCCCCACGTCCACTTCGCCCACTGACGGCACGATCGGACGATCATGATCACTCCTCCGCCCCGGCTCTCCGATCGGCTTCCCGCCGTCGAGACGGCGCTCGTCGTGATCGCGCCCCCCGACGATGAACGCTTCGGGCTCGGACGAGCCGCGTGACGGACCCGGCCCCACCTCCCGCTCTCGAGCCGCCGGACCGGGCGCGTTGGCGTGCACGGGTGGTGCTGGTGACCGGCATCGTCCTCGCTCTGTTCGGACTCTCGGCCATCGCGGGAACCGCCGGCCTGTTCTCCTCGGCAGCACGGAGCGTCGAAGGCCGACTGAACACCCCCGCCACGCGACTCGCCGCGGCCGACGAGCTGGCCGAGCAGTTCGCCACCAGCTTCGCGTCCGGCGAGCCGACGATCCCCGGTTCGAGCGACGAGACGACCTGTCCCGCGCCCTACTCCGCGCGCTCGTCCGTGCTCATCGGCGCCCTCACGCCGGACGCTGCGGCGCGGCTGCTGGACGCGGCCGCCGCCCAGTTGGCCCGAGCCGGCTGGCGGGTGGCGCCACGGACGAGCGGCCTGCCGAGGCAGACCGTGAGCGCAACCCGCCGGCGCAACCTCGAGGTGACGGTCGCCCAGGAAGCGGGCGACCAGCTCACCACGGTGCGCGTCACGGTTGCGGTGCGGTGCCCGGCGATCGCTCCGACCACGACGACGACGCCAACGTCGACCTGAGCCCACGGCGCCGGACACCCGGCCCCAGCAGGGCGTACAGCGTCCCGCCGATCAGGACGGCGGCGAGGTGACCGGCATCCGTGAACGTGTGGTAGCGCACCATTCCGTAGACGAGCGGGCACGCCGCCGCCAGGCCGTACATCGTTCTCGTACGCCACGAGCGCAGCCGGAAGAACAGGAAGCCGACCGCACCGAAGAACCCGTAGCTCACGCCCACGTCGATCGTGTCGGTGAGCACGAGCCCGCCCCGGTGCGATCTCACGTCGGCCCAGATCCCCACGGTCGTCACCAGCGTCGCCGTCACATGGCTGGCGGCCACGATCACCAACCACCTCAGCGTGCCCACCCACCGTTCCAGCGGGACGTACACCGCGGTGAACAGCACCGCCTCCGTCACCCAACGACCGCCGCTCAGAAGGAACGCGCTCAGCAGCAGCACCCAGCCCGACGCCCTACCCATCTGGGTGAGGTTGGTGGAGACCTGCCGGAGCAACGCCGTCGCCACGACCGGATGCAGCGAACGCACCACGGCGGTGGTCACCAGGAGCACCAGCAGGTAGATGTGCGTGCCCGGCGCGCGCCGCACATAGCGCGACACCGAGTCCGCCAGCCAACGTGCGGTGCGTACGCCGCGGGCGTGCCGCCTCCGGCGACGGCCGTCAACCATCGTGCGGGAGGCTGCCGCTCAGGATCGCCCGGCTCGCCGTCATTCCTTCTCGGGAGCGGACTGATCGGAGACGAAGCGGTGGGCCCACCTGCTGGCATCGAGCCGACCGAGCACGGGAAGGCACCGGAACTCGAGGACCGCGAGGTACAACGCCGCTGTCAGGCCACCGAAGACGAACCCTCCCGTTCCGACGATCAGCCCGATGGCCGTGGTCGCCCACACCGCGGCCGCCGTCGTCAGCCCCTGAACGTGTCCACGCGGATCGCGCAGCACGATGCCAGCGCCGATGAACCCCACCCCGGTGACGACCCCGGCGAGCAATCGGTCGGGGTTGGCCGTGAACACGTTCACGGAGATCGTCGTGAGCGCGGCCGACCCGGTGCTCACCAGCGCGAACGTCCTCGACCCCGCGGGGTGACCACGAACCTCGCGTTCCCAACCGATGACGAAGCCGAACAGGGCCGCCAACGCCACGTGTCCGAACATCGCCAGGTCGTGCACGTCTGCGACAGTAGCCACCAGACGTGTCCTTGGTGTTCGCACGAACCCGTGCAGGCGCAGACCCGGACGTGGCGACCACCAGGCGCCATCCAGTGAGTTCGTGGCGCCGAAGACCGCAGCACTCGAAACGACTGGGCCGGCGCGCTGCGCTCCTGGCGGCCGCCAGATGGACTCGGTATGGCAACGCCGCGCCGCGTCGCGGGGCCACTTCAGCGACCGACGTTCGGTCGTCCGAAGTAGCGCTGGACATTTGTCGGTCCGGCGTTGTACCGGTAGGGGGTATGGGCATAGTGACGAGGTCAGGAGGTTGCCTTGAACCGTCACAGATCGCACCCCGTCGTCGAGGAACTCGAACCCGAACTCCAGCACGGCAAGGTGCTTCCGGACGACCGCAGTGGCTCTGCGCGGGGAGTGGTTGCAGCACCTGCGCTCGGCTCGGGGCAGGCGCACCATCCCACGTCTCTGTGGTCAGGACCCCATAGCAGGCACGAACGGCACGTCGCGACGGGGTTCGGTGCCCACGCTGGTCATGACAAGCACGCCGGCCACGACCCGGAGGCATTCCGGAGCCGATTCTGGTGGAGCCTCGCGCTGACGGTGCCGGTCGTGGTGACCTCGTCGATGGTGATGGACTGGTTCGGCTACCACCTGTCCGGGGTCGGCTGGGTCGCACCGCTGCTGGGCACGGTCGTGTTCTTCTGGGGAGGCCGACCGTTCCTGGCCGGCGCCGTGGTCGAGGTTCGTGATCGGGCGCCCGGAATGATGCTGTTGATCGCCATGGCCATCACGGTGGCGTGGGCGGCGTCGATCGCGTCGACGGCGGGGCTCGTGGAGCTCGAGTTCTGGTGGGAGCTGGCTGCGCTCGTCACGATCATGCTGCTGGGCCACTGGCAGGAGATGAAGGCAATCGGTCAGGCGCAGGGAGCTTTGTCGGCGCTGGCTGCACTGCTCCCGGACGACGCCGAAGTCGTCCACGCTGACGCGGTCCACCCCGTGCCCGTCGCTGAGTTGCGGGTGGGTGACCTGGTGCTGGTCCGCCCGGGTGGACGGGTGCCGGCCGACGGCACCATCGTCGATGGCCGCGCCGAGCTCGACGAATCGATGATCACCGGCGAGTCCCGTCCGGTCGCCCGATCGATCGGGGACCGCGTCGTCGCCGGGACCGTGTCGACCGACTCGGTGCTGCGTGTCCGCGTCGACGCGGTCGGCGACGACACGGCGCTGGCTGGCATCCAGCGCCTGGTGTCTGACGCCCAGGCCTCGCGATCGCGGGCGCAGGTGCTCGCCGACCGTTTCGCTGCCGCCCTGTTCTATGTGGCCACGGCGTCTGCGCTGGTCACCTTCGTCGTGTGGGGCCTGCTCGGCCGGTGGGATACGGCGCTCACGGCCGCCGTGACGGTGCTGGTGATCGCCTGCCCCCACGCGCTCGGTCTGGCCATCCCGCTTGTCGTGTCGATCTCCACGGCGATGTCAGCCCGGGCCGGGGTCCTGGTGAAGGACCGCCTGGCGCTGGAGCGCATGCGTACCGTGGACACCGTGCTGTTCGACAAGACCGGCACGCTGACGCACGGCAGCCATGTCGTCACGGGCGTCGCAATCGCGGCCGGACGCGACCGCGACGACGTCGTCGCCATCGCCGCCGCCGTCGAGTCCGACAGCGAACATCCGCTCGCCCGGGCGATCGTCGCCTCCGCTCGCGGCCTCGACGTGCCGGCCGGGACCGATTTCACGCCCCGGCCCGGCCGAGGCGTGGAGGCGACGGTCGACGGTGTCCGCTACGCCCTCGGCGGCCCCGGCCTGTTGCGGGACCGACACCTCGATCTGCCCGCAGACCTCGCCGGCCAGGCCCAGGACTGGGCCGACCGCGGCGCCGCCGTGCTCCACCTCGTCGACCACCGGGGTGTGCTGGCGTCGTTCGCGCTGGAGGACGAGGTGCGCGCCGAGGCCGCCGACGCCATACGCGACCTCCACGCCCTCGGGATCGATCACGTCGTGATGATCACGGGTGACGCCCGCTCGGTGGCCGAGCACGTCGGCCGCGCCGTCGGTGTGGACGAGGTGTTCGCCGAGGTCCTGCCCGCCGACAAGGACCGCATCGTCGCCGAACTCCAGGGGCGCGGCCTGCGCGTGGCCATGGTGGGTGACGGGGTGAACGACGCCCCGGCGCTCGCCCGTGCCGATGTTGGCCTGGCCATCGGCGCCGGCACCGACGTGGCCATCGAATCGGCCGGTGTCGTCCTCGCCGGCAGCGACCCCCGTGCCGTGGCCGGCGTCGTCCGCCTGTCCCGGGCGACGTACCGCAAGATGCGCCAGAACCTGGCGTGGGCGGCCGGCTACAACGTGATCGCCATCCCCGTCGCCGCCGGTGCGTTGGCCTGGGCGGGCATCACCATGCCGCCGGCGGTGGGCGCCATCCTCATGAGCGTGTCGACGATCGTCGTCGCCGCCAACGCACAACTCCTGCGCCGGGTGTTGCTCACTCCCGACGACTGAGGCCGGCCAACGGTCAGCGCGTCGCAGAGGGGCGATCCGGGAGGCCCGACCGCACAGGCACAGTGTGGTGCCACTAGCCTCCTACGCTCTGTAGTGGTTCGGTGGCGCCGGACCGCCGAACCCCACCATGAGGCTTTGCGTGCGTGCCCGAACC
>JANPGL010000576.1:0-2824 GCA_031423915.1 Actinomycetes bacterium
CGCAGCACCGAACGCACGCACACGAAGACCTAGGGGAAACGATGCTCGATCTCATCATCAGCGGCGGCACCATCGTGGATGGCACGGGCCTGCCGGGTTACCTCGGCGACATCGGCATCGAGGGCGGGCGCATCGTGTCGGTGGGCCGTCCGCTCGCCGGTGTCGAGGCGCGTCGTGTGGTCGACGCCACCGGGCGCGTCGTCAGCCCCGGGTTCGTCGACCCGCACACCCACTACGACGCCCAGGTCTGCTTCGACCCGTTCGCCTTCCCCGCCATCGAGCACGGCGTCACCACCATCGTGACCGGCAACTGCTCGCTGAGCCTGGCGCCGGTGCGAGCACCCCAGCGCGATCGCTTCTCCAAGATGTTCCGCCTCATCGAGGAGATGCCCGAGGCGGCGTTCTCGAGCGGCGTCGACTGGCGCTGGGGCGAGAGCTTCGGGGGCATGGTCGACGCGCTGCGCGGCAACCTGGCGCTCAACCTGGCGCCGCTCGTGGGCCACTCGGTGCTGCGCCTCTACGTGATGGGCGACGACGCCCGACGCGCCGCCACGCCCGACGAGATCCGGGCCATGGGCGACCTGCTGCGCGTCTGCCTCGACGCCGGTGCGGTCGGGCTGTCGACGAGCTACGTCGACATGGAGGACGACCTGCGTCCCGTGCCCAGCCGATGGGCCGAGCACGACGAGCTGAAGGCGCTGTGCGCCGTGCTGGGTGAGCGCGGCCGCATGCTCCAGATCGTGCACGAGTTCTTCGACCCGCAGCTCACGGTGACGCGCGTGCAGATGCTCGGAGACCTCTCGCGCCAGTTCGGCATCCCCACCACGCTGTCGCCGCTGTTCCACACGGAGGCGCTGCCGGAGAACACCACGGTCGTGCTCGACGCGGTCGCCGCCGAGTGGGCCAAGGGCGGGCGCGTCTGGCCGCAGGTGCAGACCCGTCCGATCGACATCAGCTTCACCCTCGACCAGCGCAGCATCATGTTCCTCATCATCCCGGGCTGGTGGTCGGTGCTCTCGCTGCCCTCCAAGGCCGAGAAGCTGGCTGCGCTCACCGACCCCGCCACTCGCGCCCGGCTGATCGAGGGCCTCGAGCTCCTGGCGTCGATGCCGGCGTCGCGGCTCGACCCGGCGAACTTCGTCATCCGCCAGTGCGTGCTCGACCGCAACAAGGTCCTCGAGGGCCGCACGCTCGGCGAGGTGGCCGCCGAGCGCGGCACCACGCCGGCCGACCTGCTCATCGACCTGTCGCTCGAGGAGGACCTCGGCACCTGGTTCGTGCGCGCCGACATCGGCCATCGCGACCCCGAGGCCGTCGGCGCCCTTTTGCGCCACCCCTACGTGCACGTCGGCGCGTCCGACGGCGGCGCCCACGTCGGCTCGTTCGCCACGTACGGCGACACCGGCATCCTGCTCGGCCGCTTCGTGCGCGAGACCGGGGCGTTCCGCCTGGAGGAGGCGATCAAGAAGATCACCTCCGACACGTGCGCCATCTGGGGTCTGGCCGACCGCGGCCTGCTGCGCGAGGGCTACGCCGCCGACGTGGTCGTGTTCGACGCCGCCACCGTCGACCGTGGCCCCGAGATCGCGTCGGACGACTTCCCGGGTGAGGGGTTCCGGTGGATCCGCCGCCAGGTCGGCATCGACACCGTCGTCGTCAACGGCGAGCTCACCTGGACCGCGGCCGACGGCTACGTCGCCGGGGCCCGGGCCGGGGTGATCGCCAGCGCCTGACCGGCGCCGCGGCCGGTCGATCTACGGCTCGGTCGCGGTGTCGCGTGCGTCGGCCAACGACGCGGTGATGCGCTCCGCTGCCTCGCGCAGTGCGTGCTGCTGGGCGACGGCGAGCCCGCCGAACACGTGCTCGCGCACGAAGGCCACGTGGCCCGGAGCCGCCGCCGCCAGCGCACGGTGGCCGTCGGCGGTGAGCGTGGCGTGCGTGACCCGCCGATCGGTGTCGCACGGGCGGCGTGCCACCCAACCGGCCGCCTCCATGCGGCTCACCGCGTGCGACAGGCGCGAGGGCGAGTAGTCGAGCGCGGCGGCCAGGTCGCTCATGCGCAGCGTCCGCTCGGGCGCTTCCGACAGGTTCACCAGGATGGCGTAGTAGGCGTGCGGCATGTCGGCGTCGCGCTGGAGCTGGCGGTCGAGGCCCTGCTGGAGCAACTGGACGCACGTGATGAGCGCCCGCCACGTGTCCTGTTCGTCGTCGCTCAACCACTCGGGCGCCGCCATCGCGTCCTTCGTAGCACCTCCGCGCGGCCCTGACCATGGACCGCGCGGAGGAGGGTGCTCAGCTCGGCTCGGGTTCGGACGAGTCGTCCTCCGCCAACATCAGGTAGAGCTTGCGCCGTGTCTCGCGCAGCAGCGTGGCCGCCCGCGCCACCTGGGCTGGCGTCCCTTCGATGCCCACCTGGCGGGCGGCCTTCAGGACGCCGACGGCTACGTCCTTCAGATCGGCGAAGCCGCCACCACCCGCGGCGGCCGCGTCCTCCCACGGGGCCGGGCCGCGGTCGCCCGCCTGCTCGACCTCGCTGCGACCGTTGTCGGTGAGCTCGAACGTGCGACGACCCTCGAGCTCGCTGGCCCGGACGAGGCCCTGGTCCTCGAGCGCGGCGAGCGTGGGGTACACCGAGCCGGGGCTCGGGTTCCAGGCGCCGCCGCTGCGCTCGGACAGCTCCTGGATGATCTGGTAGCCGTGCATCGGCTGCTCGGCCAGCAGGCGCAGGATGGCGGCGCGCACGTCGCCGCGCCGGGCCCGGCCGCCGCGGCCGCCGAAGCCGGGCCCGAAGCCCGGGCCGCCGAAGCCGCGGCCGTGGCCCGGG
>JANPGL010000577.1:0-2599 GCA_031423915.1 Actinomycetes bacterium
CACCGAGCCTCCGAGCCGTTCGGGCATCCGATCGTCGCCACCGACGACGTGGATCTCGTGGCCGCGTTCCGCAAGGGCGAGCGAGGACAGCACGATCGACCGCTCCACGCCTGCGAACGCGTCGGTGCACACCACGTGGACGATGCGTAGCGGGCGCTCGGCACGTTCACGAGTGGGGCCGCTCACGGTGTGGTTTCCAGCGACATGTCACCGCGATCCTGTGCGGTCGACGCTGCGGGACGTGCTGGCGGCGCGCCAGCGTGTTGCAGCCACAGATGCTGCAGCAACATGCCCGTACTCGAGAAGACCATCGGCGCCGTGGTCCAGTGCTCCTTCAACCAGTCGGCGCGCACGCCTTCAGGCGCACCACTGCCATCCCACTCGGCGGCGAACGCGCGCGTGTGTGGACCGAAGTAGACCTCGTGGAAGCCGGCCTTGGAGCGACGCCACACCAGTTCGTGGGGCAGCCACTCGGAGAAGTAGCGGTCTAGGAGGTCATTGCGCCCGGTGAAGTGGTGCCACGGCGTGGCCGACACCGCGGCGGCGAACGTCGAGCTGAGTAGCGGCGCCTCCCACTGCAGCCCGAACAAACCTGCGCACGCACGGACGTTCGTGAGCGCCACACCGAGTCGCACCGTTTCGAGATGGTGATCCATGAATCGCGCCGGCGACAGCGGTGTGGCGAGCACCTCGTCGGCCAGATGCTCGAGGACCACATCGACACGTTCGTGGTCCAGCCAAAGCGGCTGGAATCCCGACCGCACGTGACGACGTACCGCGCCAGACCGGAGCCGGCGGGGCAGCACGTCGCGAACGGCTCTCACGAGGTCGCCGCGGGCCGGTACTCGGCCGTGTCGCAGCGAACGGGCCGCGGCGAACGCCTCGGTCGTCCGTCGGGACCCGAGCACCTCGTCACCACCCTCACCTGACAGCAGAAGGCCCTCACCCACGCGAGCGAACGCCGCAGCACGACCCCAAGTCGTCGCCGGGAAGATCGTCCCGTGTGACTCGAGCAGGCCCGTGGCCACCGGACCGAGCACGTCACTCTCGCCGGACCCCAGCTCCACCACGAGCCAATCCTCGACACCCAGGTGACGAACGATCAGCTCCTGCCAGCCCGGCTCGGACGCTGCCGCGGACGGGTAGCGGAACGTCACAGCGATCGGTGGCGCGTGGCCAGCCGACCGGCACGCACGAACGGCGGCGGCGAGGACGAGGGAGGAATCGCATCCACCCGAGACCTCGACGAAGCACGGCCGATCGTCCAACAGCTCCGTCACGGCGTGCACGAGCGCGTCCGGCAACGATTGCACCAGTCGCGGCCCGCAGCCGAGCCGCGGTCCCGCGAGCGGGACTCCGAGCGAGATCGTCTCGAGATCGGCGAGGACGAAGGACCGCGCCAGGGATCGGCTCAAGGGCTCAGGAACCGATGATGCTGCCGTTCGGCTGCACCTGCGGACCGACCGGGTGGCCCGGAAGCGAGTTCAGGAACGCGTCGGTCCCCTGGCTGTTGACGTGCGACAGGGTCAGGGCGGCGACGGAACCGAGGTCCGTGATCATGGGCTTGGCGTAGGTCTTCTTGGTGGTCATGGGATCAGCAAACCAGCGAGTGCCTGGTCGCGCACCCGGGCGGTCACCCCTAGGGGGACTCGCACATGTCCCACCGTGCGAGCCGACACCCGCACGCTCATAGCGTGAGCTTGTGGCTCCGGAGCGCATCGACACGACCATGCACGGCCTCCGGCTGCGGAACGCCGTCGCATCCGGTCGCGCCGTGTCCCACGACCCCGCGCGCGTGACCCTTCATCCCACGGGGGTCCGCCCCATCGCGCACACCCGGCCCGAGGGCTCCGCCGTGCTCGTCGACACGACGCGCTGGCCCACGTGGCTCGTCGCCACCGACCAGGGCTACCTGCTCCGGTACGCCGGCCAGTTCGAGTTCGAGATCGACGCCGGGCTCGCCGACATCCGCCCGTGGGCCGACCCGTCGTCCGACCTCGACTTCACCGAGGTGCTGCTCTACGGCGCCGTGCTCTCGACGCTGCTGACGTTGCGAGGCGAGCTGTGCCTGCACGCCACCACGGTCGTCGTCGACGGGGTCGCCATCGCCCTCTCCGGCGCGTCCGGGCAGGGCAAGACGACGACGGCCGCACTGCTCGTGTCGTCCGGCGCCGAGTTGCTCGGCGACGACGTGCTCGTCGTCGACGGCACGCCGGCACGCCCGCTCGCACTCCCCGGACCGCTCGAGCTGCGGCTCCGCCCGACGGCCGGCGCGGTCGCCGACCTCCTCGAGGCGCGTCGCCGCGTCACGGCCGACGATCGCATCGCGCTGCACTTCCCTGGCGCCCCCGAGCGCTGGCCCGACGGTGCACCGCTCGGGGCGGTCGTCATCCCGATCCCCGACCGGGAGCACACCGAGCCCCGCATCGACACGCTCGCCGGCAGCACGTCGCTCTCGGCCGTGCTCGCCAACCTGCGCATGACCGGCTGGCGCGACGACAGCATCGTCCAGCACCACTTCGACCGGTGCGCCGACCTGGTGGCGAGCGTGCCCGTCCTCGTCCTGCGGGTGCCATGGACCGAGCCGTTCGTCGCCGGC
>JANPGL010000578.1:0-8844 GCA_031423915.1 Actinomycetes bacterium
ATCACCGCCTGGCTCACGGCCGCCGCCGGCAACGTCGACGACGATGCCCATCAGCGGCTGCTCGTCGCCGCGTCGTCTCGCGGTCTGGTGCACGCCAGCCGTGCCGTCGTCGGCGTCGGTTCCGGCGTCGCGCTGGGGGCGGTGTCCGTCGCCTGGCCGCTGGTGGCCGGCGCCGTCGACCGGCCCACCGGCGTCGGGGGTCTGGCGCGAACGGTCGCCACCGGGATCGGCGCGCACACCGTCGCGGCGCTGGTCGGCGCGGCCGTGGGCACGTTCGCGCATCGGCCGCTCGTGGCGCGCTCCGGCGGTGCCGTGGTCGTCGGTGTGCTCGGGTCGCTCGGCGCGATCCTGGCGGGCATACCGTTCCTCCGGGCGCTCGGGCACGACCGTGCCGGGGTCGTCGCGCCGGCTCTCGCGGTGGGGCTGGCGCTGGCGGCTGCCGCCACGTTCGTCGCCGGGAGGCTTGCGGACCATGCCGGCTGACGCGAGCGCGGTGATGGGGACATGGCGGCCTGGACCTGCCCCGGTTGCGGTCGACGGTTCGCCCGCGCACGGCAGGGCCATGAGTGCGCGCCGGCGATGTCGCTCGCGGAGTACTTCTCGACGGGTCCGGTGCACGAGCGACCCGTGTTCGACCGGACCCGACTGAAGGGTCACGCCGCGAGCCGGTCGTGGCACGCACGGCGTCGGTTCTGGCGCGGAGTGTTTCGGATCGGCAAGGGATCGTCTGCGCCCGCCCTGGCCGAGGGCGGGCGCTCGTAGCGTGCTCTTCGACAGGGGGAGGCGGCGAGGCGATGGCGGTGTCGGTGGGGCGGATGCAACGCGGGATCGGCGAGCGCGCCCGCGCGCTGGCGGCGGCGCAGGGCGTCGATCCTTTCGGCGCGCTCGTGGGCGGCCTGGCCGTGGTGGTGTTCGTCGGCCTGCTGGGCATCGTGCACGTCGCGGGGATCCCGCACACCTGGATCGTCGATCTCGACGCCGAGTTCAACGTCCCGGCGCTCTGGTCGGGCGGGCTGCTGCTCCTCGCCGCGACCTTGTCGATCGAACTGCGTCACCACACCCGGCTCCGGCCGGTGATGGCGCTCGCCGGCCTGTTCGCGTTCATGGGGCTCGACGAGATCATGACCATCCACGAGCACCTGCAGTCCTGGACCGGGGTCCGCTGGGAGTTGCTGTACGCCCCGGTCGTCGCCCTTGCCGCGCTCGGGTGCACGCTGGCCTGGCCACGCCTGCGGGACACGCCGTGGGCGCGGGCGGCGCTGGCCACCGGTGCGCTCTTCTGGGCTGCGGCGCAGCTGCTCGAGTGGGCGCAGTGGGAAGGTGGCGTCCCCGTGCCGTCCTACGACGTGCTGATGGTCTGCGAGGAGGTCGGCGAGATGATCGGCTCCCTGCTGTTCATCGTGGCGCTGCTCTGCATCCGGCGCGCCTGGCTCGTCAGGTCCCGACCGACCTGATCTCGCGGATCAGCCCCTCCTGGGCGATGGTGGCGACGTGGACGCCGTCGGCCGAGAACACGTGCCCGGTCGACAGACCACGCGTCCGCAGGATGCCGTGCCCGGCCAGGTCGAACAGCAACCAGTCGTCGGCGCGCACCGGTCGGTGGAACCAGATGGCGTGATCGAGCGACGCGCTCATGTACGTGTCGCCCCAGCCGTCACCCTCCGGGATGCCGCGAGGGTGTGCGGCGGCCACGGCGTCCATGGCGTTCGTGTCGCTCAGGTACGCCAAGGCGCAGGCGTGGACGATGGGGTCGTCGGGAAGCCCGGCCGGGAACCGCGCCCACACGAGCGACCGCGGTCGGCCGGCGGGCTGGCGGACCTCGAACCGCTCGATGCCCGAACCCTCGATCTCGTAGGCGATGGTGGAGGGAACGGGGGCGTCGGCCGGGAAGTCGGCCGTCTGGGTCTCGACGCCGCCCTCGAAGCGCTGGAACGAGCACGACAGGTTGAAGATGGCGCCGCCGCTCTGGCGCGCCACCACCTGTCGGGTGCTGAACGACCGGCCGTTCCGCAGCCGGTCCACCTCGTAGCGCACCGGTTCGTTCGGGTCGCCGCCGAGGATGAAGTAGCCGTGCAGGGAGTGGACGGTGTGGTCGGGATGCACCGTGCGGGTGGCGGCCAGCAGGGCCTGCGCCACGACGAGCCCGCCGAAGATCCGTCCCCACGGGTAAGCCGGGCTCTCGCCGACCCACACGTCGGGGCCGTGCGGCTCGAGCTCGAACACGCGGCTGACATCGGCGGGGACGCGGGGCGGGGTGGTCACGGAAGCGACCGTACCGGGTGCATCGGAGGCCTCACAGGGGCGGGGACGTCGGGCCACGGCGACTCGACCACGCTCCGTGCGCGCCCCGGCATGATCGCGTCGGACCTTCGGCAAGGGAACGACATCTGAGCGCCGAGGCACCGGAGGCTGGCCCTACGGTGCTCCTCTGGTGGACGACGAGGCGACGGAACGGCGATGGGTGGCTGCGGCGCGCCGACCCTTCGTGGGTCGTCGACGCGAGCTCGACACGTTCCGCTCGAACTTCGAGGAGGGCGTGCCGCCGACGATGATCTTCGCGGTGACCGGCGAGCCGGGCGTCGGGAAGACGACCCTGCTGCGCCGCATGCGCGCGGAGGTGCGAGACACCGTGGTCACAGCCTGGGCCGGCGGTCCCGGCTACCACCCGTTGACCGTCATCCGCCGACTGGCCGCCGAGCTCGCCCGACACGTCGACACGTCGGAGCTCGACCGGGCCCTGGCCGCTCAGGCGGA
Source organism: Actinomycetes bacterium (assembly GCA_031423915.1). Classification (GTDB taxonomy): domain Bacteria; phylum Actinomycetota; class Acidimicrobiia; order Acidimicrobiales; family Ilumatobacteraceae; genus JANMAT01. The sequence continues at coordinate 2,755 of JANPGL010000578.1, forward strand.
CGCCGTCCGTCGCTGGGGCCCGCTCCCCGTCGTCCCCGCGCGGGCGACCTTCGACGCTCGTCGCAGCCGCATCGACCACCTCACGCCCCTGCTCATCGACGCCATCGACCGCACGATCGAGCACGGATCGATGGTGGTGCTGTTCCTCGACGACGTCGGTTGGCCGGACGACGAGGTGGCCAACTGGCTCGTCGACGTGATGGGCGGCGTGTACGGGCAGTTCCATCCCGAGTTCCTGGTGGTCATCGCCGGGGAGGCCGCGTGCACCGGTCCGCTCGTGCGCTACCCGTTCGCGGTGACACCCCTCGGCCTGGCCCGATTCTCGGCCGAGGAGACCGAGGCGGTGCTGGCGGCGCGGGACCTGCCGCTCCACCGGGCGGCGGCGGTGCACGTCGACAGCGGCGGACTGCCGGCATTCGTCGACCTGCTCGCGCACCCCTGGCTGGCCACGCGCACCGGCGTGGGTCGGCGGGACTCGGCCGATCCTGTGGCACACCTCATCGACACGCTGCCCGACCGCGATCTGGCCCGGCCGCTGCTGCGCACGGCCGTGCCTCGCTGGACCGATGCCCCCATGCGCGACGCCATCTACCACGGGCGCCGGCGCGACGACGTGGTCGACTGGCTGCGCGCCGCGCCGGCATCGTTCCCGCCGACCCACCACTCTCCCGGGCGTCACTGGCACCCGGCCGTGCGGGATGCCTTCGTCGGTCACCTGCGTGCGCACGAGCCCCGACGGCTGCAGGCCGCCCACCGGCGTCTGGCTCTCCACCACGAGCGCCGCTGGCTCGACCTCGGCGCGACGGGCGAGGTGGCGTACCGTCACCGCGTCGAAGCCGACTACCACGCCGTCGCCGCAGACGAGGCGCCGACGCGCCGGGCGGCGATCGTGTCGGGGCGGGTCCTGGAGGCCGGGCCGGCGGCGGCGCCGTCGATGGTGGCCGTGGAGCAGGCGCTGCGTGAGCGTGGGGCGTCCGACGCCGCCCATCGGGCCCTCGTCGGTGCCGTCCTGGCCGACGACGTGGCTGGTGCCGTCGAGTTGGTGGAGCACCTGCACGCGGCCGAGCATCCGATGGGTCCGGCGGAACGCCGTGGCGTGTCGCTGACCCGATGGGCGGTGGCGGCGGGCGCCGCGGAGATCCCGACGCATGCGGACCCACCGGCCCCGTGGGTTGCGGTGGCCCAGGCGTGGCACGAAGGCCGGCACGCCGACGTGGAGCAGGCGGCCACCGACGCACTCGACCGGTCGCCCGATGACGGCTGGCTGCTCGCGGTTCGCGGTGATGCCCGTCTCCGGTCGGGCGACGCAGCCGGCGCCGAGACGGATCTGGTCCGCGCCGCGCGGCTGCTGCCCCATCTCGCATGGGTGCACGCGCGGCTGGGCATCGCCAGCCTGGTCCTCGGTCGGTCGGCGGTGGCCGTCGACCACCTGACGCGGGCGGTGCTGGGCGATCCGGAGCCGATCGTCGTGGCGCTGCGCGGTGAGGCACGCCGTCGACGGGGCGACGTGACGGGTGCCGGTCACGACCTGCGTTGGAGTCTCGACCGTGACGCGAGGTCGCCGTGGATCCACCGCTCCCTCGCGCTGGTGGCGAGCGCGGTGGGCGACGACGGCGCCGCGGCGCGCTGCCTGCTCGACGCGGGCGCCCTGGCACCACGGAGCCCGCACGTCTTCGCCCTTCGGGCCGAGGCGCGGCGCAGGATCGGCGACGTGCGGGGCTCGCTCGTGGACATGTCGAAGGCGTTGTCGCTGCTCGCAGAGCGAGGCGACGAGCGCGCGGTCGCCGCACGGTTGCTCGGCCCGGCCGATCAGGCATCGCCGCTGGCCGGTCTCCATCTCGACGTTCTCGTCGAATCGGTCGATTGCGTCGCACTGCACCTCGCGAGGGCCCAGCTTCACGGGTCGCTGGGCGACGTCGACGCGGCCGAGCAGGACCTCGACGCGGCGGTGGACCTCGCCCCGAACCGTCCCGAGACGCGGCGGGCCCGTGCCCGACACCGTGCGGCCCGCCAGGATCTCGTGAGGGCGCTGACCGACGCCGAACGGTGGGTGGCCGTCGACGCCGACAACCCCGCGGCGCACGCGCAGCACGGGCAGCTGTGCCTGGCCACCGGAGACGCGGCGGGCGCCGTGGAGTCGTTCGGTCGGGCCGTGGCGCTCGAGCCTCGGGTTGCCATGCACCGCGCCCTGCGCGGGGCGGGTCGTCGAGCGCTCGGTGACCCGGTCGGGACGATCCAGGACCACACCGCGGCGATCCGCTTGGGCGCCGCGGAGCACTGGGTGCGCGGGCAGCGCGGCGAGGCGTACCTGAGACTCGGCGATCGAGCCGCGGCGTCGGTCGACGTCGCCGCCGCGCTGGCGCAGAGCCCTGACGAGCCATGGCTCCTCGAACTGCAGCGTCGCATCGCCGAGTCGCCGGACAGCGAAGTGGCCGGCAGCGAGGCGGCGGGCAACTAGCTCGGGGCGTCCTCGGACTCGCCCACGACGGCGTCGCAGAACGGGGGCCAGGCGGTGAACCCCCACTCGTCCACCTCCCGGTCGGCCAGCACCACGCAGCCGACGGCGTGGACGGGATCGACCCAGACGAACGTGCCGCTGCCGCCGAAGTGGCCGAACGTCCGAGGGCTCACCCGGGCGCCGGCCCAATGCTTCGGGCGGCCGAAGTTGCGTTCGAAGCCGAGGCCCCAGTCGAGCGGGTCGTACCGGCCGACACCGGGGAGCACACCGGGGATGGGCCCGAAGTGGACGGCGCGCATCTCGTCGAGCGTCTCGGGCGCCAGCACCCGGGGGGCGAAGAGCTCGAGCGCGAAGCGCGTCAGGTCGTCGACCGTGCTCCAGATCCCGAACGCCGGTGAACCGCGCAGCTCGGTCGACGTCATGGCGAGCGGCGACAGCACGGCCTCGGCCAGGTAGTCGGCGAAGGGCATGCCGGCCGCCCGGCCGACGAGCTCGGCGGCCTCCTCGATGCCGCGATTCGAGTAGATGCGCCGGGCGCCGGGTGCCGCGAGGACGGACGCACCGCTCTCGAAGCCGTACCCGGACGCATGGCTCAGCAGATGGGCGAGCGTGGCGCCGGGAGGGCCCGCCGGCATGTCGAGGTCGACGGTGCCCTCCTCGACCGCGACGAGGGTGGCGTAGGCGGTCAGCAGCTTGGCCACGGACGCGATCCGGTACGGCTGCGCCGTGTCGCCGCGGGTGGCCACCACGCCAGCGGGCCGCACGATCGAGGCCGCCACCGACGCGACCGGCCAGGAGTCGATGAGCCGCAGCGCCTGCACGGCACGACACTACGGGCCCGCACGCGTCTCGACGCACGTTCCCGGCGCCGGGGTTACGCCGTCGGACTAGCGTCACGGCCATGAGCGAACGCGAACTGAACGAGGACGGGACGTACACCGTGCAGGCGGGCGACACCCTGTGGGCGATCGCCGAGTCGTTGCTGGGAGACGGAAACGCCTGGCGCTCGGTGTACGAGGCGAATCAGGACACGATCGGCGACAACCCCGACCTGATCAAGCCGGACCAGGTCCTGGTGCTGCCCGCCGTGGAGGCTCCGGAGGAGGAGCCGGCCGCCGAGGCCGATGCGGCCGAGGACGGCTGACCGCCGACGCCGGTGCCGTCACGCCGCGAGCAGGAGCCGGCCGGCGGAGGCGCCCGAGCGGCAGTGGAGACAGCGCCGTAGCCCGCCGACGAGGCCGTCGAGCACGAGCAGACCGTCGGCGTGGGCCTGGTCGAGCAGCGCTTCGGGGTCGTCGACCGCGCCGCCCGTCGCCGCCTCGACCCGGGCCGCCAACAGCCAGAGGTCGGCACACGTGACGTCGGTGTGGAAGACGTCGGGATCGATCGGGTCGGCGATGGCGAGCGTTGCGTCGTTCATGTCCCGGACGATCGCAGGGGGGTGTCACAGAGTTCCCGGCACCGACGTTCAGGCGAGCGCGTGGGTGGTCACCACGACGTCGACGACGGTCTCGAGACCGGGTCGGGCGGTCAGGTCGGCCCGCTGGTCGGGCGTGGCCTTCCACCAGTACGGGGTCATGCGCACCAGGTTGGCCACGTCGGTCGAGGACGAGAGCGCCAGGTCGTAGCGGACCCGGACCCGGTGCACCGGCGCGCTGGGCAGCTCCGGGTCGTCCGCCGTGTGCGGGCGCTGCTCGTGGGGGCGGGCCTCGCCGTAGATCAGGTCGACGAGGCCGCGCAGGTGGTCGGGTCCGGGTGAGGCCAGCACCGCGACACCGCCCGGACGCAGCACCCGCGCGAACTCCGCGAAGGCCCGCGGCGCGAACACGCTGACCACCGCGTCGACCGTGGCGTCGTCGACCGGTAGCTGGAAGCTCGACGCCACGGCCCACCGGCACCCGGGCCAGCGCCGCGCCGCCAGCCGCACGCCCGGCTTCGCGATGTCGATGCCGAGACGGGAGGGCGCCTCGATGGTCGCCAGGTAGGTCCCCTCGCCACACCCGGCGTCGAGCACCACCGCCGGCCGGGCCGTGCCCACGGCGTCGGCCACCGCCCGTTGCACGGGCGCGTAGTGCCCGGCGTCGAACAGGGCCCGCCGCGCCGCCAGCATGTCGGCCGTATCGCCGGGGGCCCGACCCTTCAGCCGCCCCGCCGGGAGGAGGTGGAGGTAGCCCTCACGGGCCCGGTCGATGCGGTGGCCGGCCTCGCACCAGGCGCCCCGGTCGTCCTCCCGCAGCGGCGACCTGCAGGTGGGGCAGCGCCACGCCGGACCGGGGGCGCCGTTGGTCATCGCCCGAGCCTAGGTCGTCCCCGCCGAACGGGCTCCGGCCGCGCCCTCGACGATCCCGGCGCGAGATCGGTCGGTCAGATGCCCAGGTCGAGGGCGTTGTAGTCGCGTAGGCGCGGGCGCACGGCATCGTTCCAGCGGTAGTGGTCCTCGAGCCCGGCGAACGGACGGTACGTGTAGCGCGGCTCGGCGGGGAAGCGCTGGGCCCGCGCATCGATGGCCCACATGAGCACCTCGGACCGGCGGCGCACGCGCTCGTCGTCGTACACCGACACGGCGTTGTGGACGCCGCCGCTCTCGACGCCGAGCACCGACCGGCGCCGGTGGAAGCCCTGGTTGATCGTCACCCGCGGGTTCGCGCTCGTGTTGGCGAACGAGCCGTGGATGCACTGGCGGTTGGTGATGGCCACGTCGCCGGGCGCGCACACGAGCGGCACGGCCTCGGGGAGCCGTTCCGAGCCGCACGCCGTGGCCATGGCCTTGATGTCGGCCTTTCCGGCCAGGTGCGAGCCCGGCACGACCCACAGGCCGTTGGCGGAGTCGCAGCCGTAGAGCTGGGCCATGAAGTTGAACCCGTGGGTCTGGCCGTCGAGGTCGGGGCTGTCCCAGTGCGTCCAGCCGTCCTGATGCCAGGCGACCGAGCCACCCAGGCCGGGAGCCTTCACCCACACGGCCTCGTTGAACGGCACGAAGTCGTCGCCGTTGATGGCGGCCGCCACGCGCAGCAGGTCGGGGTGGCCGTACAGGCGCAGGCAGGCATCGGCGTACTGGAGGGAGCCGAGCACGACCTGCACCACCCACTCGGGCGCCCCCTCGGGCGGTACCGGCTCGAACATCTTGATCTGGTGCCGGCCGTGGGCGAACGAGGTGCCCCCGAGCGGATCCGACAGGGGCCGCACCCAGCTGATGTTGCGGGCCGTGCCGTCGTTCCTCGGAACGCAGGTCTGGGGCGTTCTCGTCATGGGTGCCGCCGTCGTCGTGTTCGCGTTCCTGCCCTGGCTCGACAAGTCCAAGGTCAAGTCGATCCGCTATCGCGGCTGGCTCTACAAGGCATTCCTCGCGGGATTCGCCGTTTCATTCGTGGTGCTCGGTTACCTCGGCATGCAGCAGCCGACGCCTACGGGCACGCTCGTCGCCCGGATATTCACGATCGTCTATTTTGCGTTCTTCCTGCTGATGCCGTGGTACACGCGCATCGATGCGACGAAGCCGGTTCCGGAACGGGTGACTTACGATGCTCATTAAGAAGGCACTGCTGCGGCTCGCCGCCCTTGGACTGACTGCGGGCGTGTCGGTGCTCGCGCCGGCCGCCGTGTTTGCGATGGAAGCGGAAGGCGCTGCCGCC
>JANPGL010000579.1:0-1786 GCA_031423915.1 Actinomycetes bacterium
CCAGTTCCTGCATGCGGGCGAGCGGGAGCCCGCCCGTCATCACGTCGACGCGCATGGCGCCTCCTCGTTCGGTGTGGACATCATCTACCGGGCCGCGCCGGCCGAGCGGAGCGCAGCGGCGGCCTCGTCGTCGTAGCCGGCGAACGCCAGCACGTCGTCGGTGTGCTGGCCGGCATGCGGCGGCGGCGACTGGACGGCGCCCGGTGTCGCGCCGAAGCGGGGTGCCGGCGACGGCTGGACGACGCCCGCCACGTCGGTGAACGCGCCGCGGGCGACGGCGTGCGGGTGTCGTGGCGCTTCGGTCATCGACAGCACGGGGGCGAAGCACACGTCCGTGTGTTCCAGCAGCTCGCACCACTCGTCGCGGGTCTTCGTGCGGAAGATGGCGGCGATCTCGTCCTTGCGGGCCGGCCACGCGGTCCGGTCGTGCTGAGCGTCCCACGACCCGTCTTCCAGACCGACGCGTTGGCGCAGCTCGGCGTAGAACTGGGGCTCCATCGAGCCGATCGTCAGGAACTCGCCGTCGGCGCACTCGTAGGCGTCGTAGTACGGCGCGCCGCTGTCGAGCACGTTGGTGCCGCGTTCGCTCCGCCACGCGCCAGCGGCGGTGGCGCCGTAGAAGGGGGCCATGAGCGTGGCCGCCCCGTCGACCATGGCGGCATCGATCACCTGGCCGCGTCCCGAACGCTGGGCGTCGAGCAACGCGGCGAGGAGGCCCACGACGAGGAACATCCCACCGCCACCGAAGTCGCCCACCAGGCTGAGCGGTGGGGTGGGGGGCTGGTGGCGCCGCCCGATGGCCGACAGCGCGCCCGACAGAGCGATGTAGTTGATGTCGTGCCCGGCGGCCTGGGCGTACGGGCCGTCCTGGCCCCAACCGGTCATCCGGCCGTAGACGAGCTTGGGGTTGCGGGCCAGGCACACGTCGGGGCCGAGCCCGAGCCGCTCGGTGACACCGGGCCGGAAGCCCTCGAACAGCGCGTCGGCGCGCTCGACGAGCCGCAGCACGACCTCGACGGCGTCGGTTTGCTTCAGGTCGAGGCCGATGGAGTGGCGGCCCCGCAGGAGCACGTCGATCGGCGGTCTGGACGGGTCGCCACCCTTCACCGCGGCGGCGCGGTCCACGCGGATGACGGTGGCGCCCATGTCCGCCAGCAGCATGCCGGCGAACGGGCCGGGCCCGATGCCCGCCAGCTCGACGATGGTGAAGCCGGCGAGCGGTCCGTGCCGGCCCGCGGCGAGATCAGGGTTCCCCATGGCCGCAGTCTTACTTCCTACGCCTTCGGCCGGAGAACCGCCTGCGTCTGCGTCACCTTGGCCACGAGCCGGTCGGCGTCGTCGCGCACCTCGGTCTCGACGACGATCGTCGTGCCGCCGACGTGGAGCGGCCGCGCCAGGGCCCGCACCGTGCCCGAGCGGGCACCGCGCAGGAAGTTCGTCTTCGACTCGATGGTCGACGTGCCCACCGCTCCCTCGGGCAGATTCGCGAACGCCAGCGCCCCGCCAACGGCATCGGCGAGGGCCATGACGATGCCGCCGTGGAGCGCGCCACCGGCGGTGCAGAGACCCGGCGCCCAGTCGAGTTCGACGTCGACGCCCTCGCGGTCGTTGCGGCTGCCCCTCATGCCGAGGGTGGCGCACAGGGGCATCGTCTGGTGCAGGAAGGCGGTGAAGTCGCTGCTCATCGAGGCATCTTCTCCCAGGTCGCGACAGGTGGCCATGACCTACCGGGAAAGGGGCACCGGACGCGTCATCACCCTGTGCGGCGCGCTCGCTACGAATTTCA
>JANPGL010000580.1:0-20589 GCA_031423915.1 Actinomycetes bacterium
TGTCGCGCCCGTCACGACCGCAGCACGCGCCGCGCGTTCGGGAACTCGAACGGCGGGCGACCGCCGCGCGACTCGCAGTGCTCACCCATCGACTCCCACATCGCGCTGACGGACGGGTGCTGGTGCGCGCGCTTCGACGCCTCCTCGTCGGCCCAGTCGAAGATCTCGATGATGTACGGCCCCTCGATGCCCTGCTCGGCACCCACGTAGATCTCCTGCTCGCGGTCCGTGACCAGCTCCAGGTCGCGCAGCAAGGGCCAGTGGGCGTCGAGGATGGCGAGGTACTGGTCGAGGTGGCCAGGCTTGACCCGGTAGTGAGCGAGGGCGGTGATCGACGTGTTCATGCCGAAATACTTAGCGCGTCTGCTAATCATTGTCAACCTGCTGCCCGAGGCTCGGCGGCACGATCGGCCAGACTGTCCCGATGAGCTCACGGGATCTGTTCGACCTGTCCGGCAAGGTTGCGGTGGTCACCGGCGGCAGTCGCGGCCTCGGCAAGGAGATGGTCCTGGCGTTCGCCGAGCACGGCGCCGACGTGGTCATCGCCAGTCGCAAGCTCGACAACTGCCAGCAGGTGGCCGCCGAGATCGCCGCCGCCACCGGCGTGCGCACGCTTGCTGTCGGTACGCACGTCGGGAAGTGGGACGAGTGCAACCGGCTCGCCGATCAGGTGCTGGAGACGTTCGGTCGCTGCGACATCCTCGTGAACAATGCCGGCATGTCGCCGCTGTACGACAAGGTCACCGACATCACCGAGGAGTACTACGACAAGGTCTCCGGGGTGAACCTGAAGGGGCCGTTCGCGCTGTCGCTCCGCCTCGGCGGGCACATGTTCGACCACGACGGTGGCGTGATCCTCAACATCTCGACGATCGGCTCCATCCGGCCGAGCAAGGTCGAGGTCGTGTACGGCATGGCCAAGTCGGGCCTGAACGCCATGACCGTGGCGCTGTCGGACGCCCTCGGCCCCAAGGTGCGCGTCAACTGCATCCTGCCCGGCGCCATCCTGACCGACATCTCGAAGGCGTGGAGCGACGAGACGATCGCCAACGCCCACAAGACGCCGATGGGCCGCGCCGGGTACGCCGACGACTTCCGGGGCGCCGCCCTGTTCTTCGCCAGCGACGCGTCGGCGTGGATCACGGGCACGTGCCTGCGCGTCGACGGCGGCATGGCCCGCCAGCTCGGCCTATAGCTCGACCGACGGCGACTGTCAGAAGGGGCGGGCCGGCACTGCGCCGAGCAGCCCGCGCCCGACCTTGTCGTAGACGCGGTCCGGGTGGGCGTTGATGTGCAGCGTCATGGCGATGACGTCTCGGTAGCGCCGCTCGAACGATCCGCTCTCGCGCAGCCCGTTGCCGCCGAGCACGGTCAGCACCTGATCCATGGCGCCGTGGACGAGGCGGAGGGCCTGGGCCGACAGCCCGAGCTGCCGCGCGTAGTCCTCCTCGGTCGGCGGCCGGCCACGGTCGATGCGATCGTCGGTCTCGTCGCACCCGACCCGCACTGCGGCGTCGGCGGTCGCGAGCATGGCCGCCGCTTCGCCGAGCCGCATGGGCACCATGGGCAGGTCGGCCATGGCGGCGCCCATGATGGCCCGCCGGGTGCGCACCTCGCCGGCGGCGTCCTCCAGCGCGGCGGTGGCGACCCCGACCGCCTGGGCGGCGAGCCACAGGTCCGACAGCCCGACCCAGTCCTCGCGGTAGCGCGGGTGCACGACGGGGAAGTCGAGCTGGCGGTACGCGTCGGCGCGGTTCGCCGCGAACCACGTGGCGCAGCGGGCCACGGGCACCCGGGTGCCGTGGTGGTGCACCGTGTCGGTGGCCGAGGCGCGCAGCGCCATGCCGTCCCACGTCTTGTCGATGCTCACGGCCGGGTCGTCGAGCCGGGCGATGGTGAAGCGGAGCTCCGGCGGCGATCCCGGCCGGCCGGTCTCGGCGTCGACGACCGCGAAGGCGGCACCCGTCCACTCCGCGTAGCGGCAACCCGAGCCGAACGTCGTCGGACCGTCGAGGAGGACCTCGTCGGCGTCATGGTCGATGCGGCCGTACAACCTCGAGCCGGCGCCGGCGGGAAAGCAGACCCATTCGTGCGCGTCCACGATCGATCGCAGTAGCTCGGCGTTCGCCGGGCCCAGCGCGCTGACGTAGAGGTGGAACACGCTCAGGTGGTTCCAGAGGCACCACGCCGTCGACCCACACGCCGCCGCGATGGCCTGGAGCTCGTGGGCGATCGCCCCGACACCGGCGCCGGGGCCCCCGATCTCCGCGGACGCGGCGAGCGTCACGAGCGACGACCGCTTGATGGCGGCGATCACCTCGGGTGCCACCGTGCGCGACCGGTCGGCCTCGACCGCCTGACCGGCGATCATCTGCAGCAGGTCATCACCAGCGCTCGCAGCCATGCGTTGAGCGTAACGACACGCCGACCGTGGCGCGACACGGCGCCCGCCGGCCGGGGCCGAATGCCTTCGTGCCCGGGCTCCCGCCGCCCGACGACCCGGTGCCGCTCTACGGGCTGGGCTTCCGAGCGCCCGGTGTCGCGCCGGCCTCGCGGTAGGTGCGCGCCACGCCGAGCACGGCGGTTGCCATCAGGTCGAACGCCTCGTCGAGCCCGTCCCCCTCGATCTGCTGAGCGACGAACACGCCGTCCGCCAACGCCACGGTGAGCTCGACGAGCGAGCGCAACTGCCCGTCGTCGAGGTCGGGGAAGATGCTGCGGTAGAACGCCAGGGTCCGCGCCGTTGTGGCGTGGCGCGTCGCGATGAACCGGCCGCGCGCGCTCGGCTCGTCGGGGCGCCGATCGAGCACGAGCGTGAGACCGAGCCGCAGGAAGTCGGGGAACGCCGTCAGCGCCCGACCCGTGCGCCGCAGGGCGAGGCGGAACACCTCGTCCGGGTCGAGCCCGGCCGGCGCGCCGAGCGGTCGCTCGAGCGCCTCGACCCAGCGCTGGAAGCTGCGGTCGATCACCGCGGCGATGAGAGCGTCCTTGTCGGCGAAGTGCCAGTAGATCGAGCTGGCCGGCAGACCCGACCGCCGGCTGACCAGCTTGATGCTCGTCGCCTCGTGCCCTCGCTCGCCCGCCACCTCTGCGGCGGCGTCGAGGATGCGCTGACGCGACGCCTCGCCGTTGGCCCGGGTGCGCCGCTCGGTCAGAGGATCATCTCCGGCGTCGTGGTGCCGAGGAGTCCGCCACCCACCGAGCGAGCCACCGGGTCGGGCACGAGGAACGCGTGCCCCAGGCCACCCTGGATGTCCTGGAAGCGGCGCTGGAGCGGGTGGTCGAGGAAGATTGTGCGGCCCGACGCGGCATGGAACAGGTCGACGACGGCCGTGCCCACCAGCTCGCAGCCGCGGTTCAGGTGCCAGCGGTAGCGGCCGCGCTCGGTCATCGTCGGCGTGTCGCGGGCCTCGGCCCGCTCCCACAGCTCGACCGCGTCGGTGCGCATGCGGGCGACGGCGGCGTCGAGCACCCACACGGCGTCGGCCAGCCGCCGCTGCGCCAGCGGGTCGTCGCCGAACCGGCGCCCACCCCCGAGCCGCCGATCGGCGTTCTCGGCCACCCACAGGTCGACGAAGCCCTGGGTGGCACCGAGGACCGACGAGGCGAGCGCCATGTTGAACACCACCGACCACGGGAGTCGGTAGAGCGGTCCGTCGTTGCGCTCCTGGCCGGGCAGGGGGGAGCCGAGCGCGTAGTCGCCGTGCGACTGGGTCCGGTGCTCCGGCACGAACGTCTCCTCGACGACGACGTCGCGGCTGCCGGTGCCCTTCAGCCCGGCGACGAACCAGTTGTCCTCGTACCGGAACTGGCCGGGGTGCAGCAGGAACGAGCGGAAGTCGGGTGCGCCGCCGGGCCCCGGTGCCCCGCGGACGACAGCGCCGAGGTTCACGCCACGGCAGTGGTGGCAGCCGGACGAGAACGACCAGCGCCCCCACACCCGGTAGCCGCCGTCGACCCGCTCGGCGTGTCCCGTCGGGTTGTAGGACGACGAGTGCATCGTGGCCGGGTCGTCGCCCCACATCTCGGCCTGCGCCTCCTCGGCGAACAGGGCGAGCTGCCACGGGTGGACGCCGATCACGCCCGCCACCCAGCCGGCCGACGGGTTGGCGCGCGACACCTGCATCACGCCGTCGAGGAACTCCAGCATCGTGACCTCGCCCCCGCCCCACCGGGCGGGCTGGAGCGCGCGCAGGAAGCCGTGCTCGTCGAGGAGCTGCCACACCCGGTCGGGCAGGCGCCGGAGCTCGTCGCCCTCGGCGGTGGCGGCGGCCAGGTCATCGGCGAGCGCGGTGGCCGCGTCGACCAGCGTCATCGTGCGACCCCGACCCTCCCGATGGAGCTGAGCGACCCGATCATGTGGGCGGACCTCCCGGCGTGCGTGTGCGGCACGCGAACGCGGTTGCTGGAACAATCGCTACGGTAAGGAAGAGTGGCGGCCGCGTCAACCGACGGAACGGCCGGCGGACCGTCGCTCGGTACGCTGTCGAGCGATGACCGCGTCCGTGGCCCGTGCCGACTCGAGGAGGGCGAGCGCCCGGCGCGAGGAGATCCTGGACGTCGCCGGCGAGGTGTTCGCCGAGCGCGGCATCGCCAACGCTACGGTGCGCGACATCGCGGCCGCCGCGGGCATCCTGTCCGGCAGCCTCTACCACCACTTCGAGTCGAAGGATCACATGGTCCTCGAACTGCTCGAGGGCCACGGTGCCGAGCTGACCGCGCTGATGGAGGGGGCCGTGCAGGAGCTGGCACCGCTGGATGCGCTCCGGGCGGGCCTTCGCGCCGCAGTCAGGTTCGCCGCGCAGCACCCGTCGACGTGCCGCATCCTGCGCAACGAGACGAGCTACATCCGGACCACGCCGGCGCTCGCCGTGGCCGAAGCGCGCCGTCAACAGCACCGCGAGATGTGGGTCGACCTGGTGCGTCGCTGCATCGCCGACGGGCGCATCCGCGCCGATGTCCAGCCTGACCTGGTCGTGCGGGCCATGTGGGACGGTGCGCTCGGCAGCACGCGCTGGTTCCCGCCCTGGGGCGCAGAGCGGCCCGACGACGTGGCCGATCAGCTCGTGGCGCTCTACCTCGACGGCCTGCTCGCCGGCTGAACGTCGCGCCCCCGTCAGGGTCCGACCATGAGCGACACTTCGCCGAGCTGGTCGTAGAGGGCCAGCAGCGAGTCACCCGCGTCGAACGGAACGGCCTTCAGGAACGAGCCCGAGAGCACCACGTTGCCGGCCTCCATGCCCACGCCGAACTCGTGCAGCTTGTTGGCCAGCCACGCCACGGCGTTGATCGGGTTGCCCATCACGGCGGCGGCTGACCCGCTCTCCATGATGTCGCCGTTGATCGACAGGGTGGCGCTCATGCGGCGCAGGTCGACGTCGGTCAACTTGGCCGGGTTCCCGCCCAGGACGACGAAGCCGCAGCTGGCGCCGTCGGCGATCGTGTCGATGAGCGGGGTGGCGCCGCGCCCGGTGAAGCGGCTGTCGACGATCTCGAGCGCAGGCAGCACGAAATCGGTGGCGCGGATGACGTCGGCCGCGTTGACCGAAGGGCCGCGCAGCGCGGTGCCGAGCACGAAGGCGATCTCGACCTCGACGAGCGGACGGTTCATGCGGGACCGCGGGACCTGGCTGGCCTCGGGAGCGAACCAGTCGTCGTACAGGAACCCGTAGTCCGGCTCGGTGGCGCCCGACAACGAGCGCATCGCCTTCGACGTGAGGCCGACCTTGTGGCCCTTTATGGTGTGCCCGTCGGCGAGCTTCAGATCGGCCACGGCCTTGGCGATGGCGTAGGCGTCGCGCACTTCGGCCGACGGGTAGCGGTTCGACACGGGCTCGATCCAGTCGCCGGTGAGTTCGGCGCGGCGCAGCGCGTGGGCGGCCTCGCGGATCTGGGCGTCGGTCAGCATGGTGCGGCTCCTGGGGACGTCGACGTGGGCGCGACGCCGGCGTCGACCCTGCCAGGAGCCTCGCAGCGCCGGATGAACCAAGCAAATGCTTGTTGCCCCGCGCTGGCGCGGGTGCCATGCTGCACCCAGCAGTGGGCGGGGCCTTCGGGTGTCGTCCGTAACGACTCGGAGGGGGACCCGTGACGACGACCCGGCCGTCCACACCAACCATCTCGCACCTGGTGCTGAACGTGCGCGACATAGACGCCTCGCAGCACTTCTACACCGAGCTGCTCGGCTTCGAGCTGTGCGGCACGCTCGACGTGCCGCCATCGAGCGGCATCGACATGCGCTTCTTCCGTGGGCAGGGCAGCGATCACCACCACGACCTCGCGCTCGTCCAGATCCCGAACGCCGAGGCGGCGCCGCCGCCCCCGAACTGGAGCATGTTTCTGCCCTCGGCCGGTCTGGCCCACGTGGCCCTGTCCTACCCGGGCCGGGAGGAGTGGCTCACCCAGATCGCGCACCTCCAGGCCAACGGCGTCGAGTTCCTGGTGCGGGGCAACCACGGCATGACCCACAGCGTGTACGTCGCCGACCCCGACGGGCACGGCATCGAAGTGCTCTACGACCTGCCGGCCGAGGTCTGGGAGGGAGACGTGAACGCCGCGCTCAGCCACTTCGAGCCGCTCCCCACGAAGGGGCCCGACGCGCTCGTCGATCGCACGGACTACGTCGTCTTCGGCGCTCGGTAGCGCCGTCGTGGCAGCCCGCACCGGCGACGAGTACCTGAAGGGCCTTCGCAGCACGTCGCGGGAGATCTGGCTCGGCGGCGAGCGGGTCGAGAGCGTGGCCGACCATCCGATGTTCGCAGCCGGCGCTCTGGCCGTGGCCGCCTACTACGACCTGGCGTTCGAACGTCCCGACGAGCTGCTGATCTCCGACGCCGAGACGGGCGAGTCGATCAACGTGAGCCACCTGCAACCGCGCTCGGTCGACGACCTGCGCCGCCGCGGTGTCGGGCTCACCCGCATCTCCGAGCTGAGCATGGGCGTCATGGGGCGCACGCCCGACTACATGAACGTCACGTTCGCCGGCTTCGCCGACGACGCCGTCCGCTGGGGCGGCCCCGACGGCAGCAACGCCGAGGGCCACGGCAACCTCGTGGCGTTCCAGAAGCGCCTCCGTCGCAGCGACCTGTCGCTCACCCACACCATCGTGCACCCCACGGTGAACCGGCAGACCGACAACGACTTCTCGACGAACAAGGTGCCACTGCACAAGGTGGGCGAGACGAAGGACTCGATCATCGTGCGGGGTGCCCGGCTGCTCGCCACGCTGGCCCCGTTCGCCGACGAGCAGACCGTCTACCCGGGCACCCCGCTCCCGCCGGGAGCGCCCACCGAGTACGCGCTGTCGTTCACCGTGGCCATCGACGCACCCGGGCTCGTGTTCCTGTGTCGAGACAGCGGCATGCGGCCCGACGTGCACCCGCTCGACGCGCCGTTCTCCACGCGCTTCGACGAACAGGATGCCTACTGCATCTTCGACGACGTCGAAGTCCCCAAGAGCGATGTGTGGATCGACGGGAACGTCGACGTCTACAACTCGGTGATGGGCCCCAGCGCATGGTGGCCGAACGTCATGCAGCAGACCACCATCCGAGCGCTCACCAAGCTCGAGTTCGCGTATGCCCTCGTGTGCCGTCTCGCCGAGGCGGTGAACGACACGTCCGAACGCACGCTCGAGATGCTCGGCGAACTGCAGAGCTACGTCGAGATGACCCGCAGCGCGCTGCTGATCTCGATCGAACGCGCCCAGACGTGGGAGAGCGGTGCGGTGTACCCCGAGGCCCGTGCGCTGCACCCCCTGCGCTCGCTCCTGCCGGAGTGGTTCACCCGTATCAACGAGATGATCAAGACCATCGGCAGCCACAACCTGCTGGCGGCGGCCAGCCAGGGCCAGCTCGCCGACGAGCGAATCCATCGCCTGCTCGACGAGTTCCTCCCCGGGGCGAACGGCGTGTCGACCGAGGAGCGATCGCAGGTCTACCGGTTGGCCTGGGACTTCACCGGGTCGCTGCTGGGCAGCCGGAACGAGCTGTACGAGCGGAACTACCTGGCCTCGGCCAAGACCAATCGCATCAACACGCACAAGTACTACTCGCAGGCCAACCGCCAGCGCGGTGACGAGCTCATCGCCCTGCTCCTCGACGGCGCCCGGCGGCGGGGCGGCGCAGCCCGGTAGGTGGCTCGGCCCGGCACCGCCCGGCACCGCCCGGCACCTGCCGGCACCGGGATGGTGCCGCTACCGTGCCGAGGATGGCCGTCTCCGCCGACCCCGACCGTGACCTCGAGCGCCAGCTCGTCCGCTGGCGTCACGACCTGCATCGCATCCCCGAGACCGGTTTCGAGGAGCACCTCACCGCCGCCTACGTGTCGGCCGAGCTCACCGCGCTCGGTCTCGAGGTGCACCGGGGGATCGGCGGAACAGGCATCGTGGCCAGCCTGCCGGGACGGCCCGGTCGGGCCGTCGCTCTGCGCGCCGACATGGACGCACTGCCGCTCACCGAGGACACCGCTGATGGTCGGTCCCACGGTTCCGAGCATGCCGGTCGCATGCACGCCTGCGGCCACGACGCCCACATGGCGATGGTGCTCGGAGCGGCGCAGCTGCTGGCGTCGGAGGCCGACAGGGACCGCACGGTGCGCTTCGTCTTCCAGCCGGCCGAGGAGCACGGCCGGGGCGCGGCGGCCATGATCGCCGACGGCCTATTCGACCGGTTCCCCGTCGAGGCCATCTACGGCCTGCACAACATGCCCGGGCTCCCCACCGGTCGCATCGCCACCCGTGCCGGGGGCATCATGGCCAGCGAGGACCTCTTCGAGATCCGCATCACCGGGCGGGGAGGGCACGCGGCCCGGCCGCATCTCACGATCGATCCGCTCGTCGTCGGCGCCGAGATCGTGCTGGCGCTCCAGACGATCGTGGCCCGCTCCGTCGACCCGGCCGAGCGGGCGGTGGTGTCGTGCACCGAGTTCGTCACCGACGGCATCCGGAACGCCCTGCCCACGCACGTGACGATCCGAGGCGACACGCGCAGCTACTCGCCCGACGTGCAGGCCCTGCTCGAACGACGCATGCGTGCGCTGTGCGCCGGCATCTGCGCGGCCCACGGTGCCCAGTGCGAGGTGGACTACACCCACGAGTTCGCCCCGACGGTGAACTGGCCGGACGGTGTGGCGGTGGCGGTGGCGGCGGCCGAGGCGGTCGTCGGCGTCGACGGCGTGGACGGCGACACCGACCCGATCATGGCGTCGGAGGACTTCGGCGCCTTCCTGCGCGTCGTGCCCGGCGCGTTCGTCTTCCTCGGCAACGGCGTCGGCGACGAGCCCGGCGGCGTGCCGTTGCACAACGCCCGCTACGACGCCAACGACGCCGTGCTCGGTATCGGCGCGCGCTGGTTGGCCGAGGTGGCGCGCCAGGCGCTGCGGTCGTGAACGTTTCGCCGTGACCGTCGTCCGTCGATAGGGTCGGCCCGGTTCGAGGAGGGGTCGGCATGGGAGCACTGGACGGACGCGTCATCGTCGTCACGGGCGCAGGGCGCGGCATCGGTGCGGAGCACGTACGCCTGCTCGCGGCCGAAGGCGCGCAACTGGTGGTGAACGACCTGGGCGGGTCGTCCGACGGGTCGGGGGCCGACGCGGGTCCCGCTGCCGCGCTCGTGGCCGAGATCGAGGCGGCGGGCGGTCACGCGGTGGCCAACACCGACGACGTGGCCGACGCCGACGGCGCCCAGCGTCTGGTGGACACGGCCATCGAGGCGTTCGGCGATCTGCACGGCCTGGTCAACAACGCCGGAGTCCTGCGCGACCGCACGCTCGTGAGCATGACCGAGGACGACTGGGAGACCTCGCTGCGCGTCAACGCCCGCGGCACCTTCCTGCCGTCGCGGGCGGCGGCCCGCTACTGGCGCGAGCGGTCCAAGGCCGGTCACGAGGTGCACGCGGCCGTGGTCAGCACGTCGAGCGAGTCGGGCGTGTTCGCCAATGCCGGCCAGACCAACTACGCCGCCGCCAAGGCCGGCGTGGCGGCGATGACGGAGGTCTGGCACAAGGAGATGCGGCGCTACGGGGTGCGCTTCAACGCCATCCTGCCCCGAGCTCGCACGCGCCTCACCGAGTCGATGCTCAAGGCGCCGCCCGAGGGCGTCTTCGACACCTGGGACCCGGCCAACGTGTCGCCGTTCGTGGCGTACCTGCTCACCGCGGGCTGCGAGATCGCCGGCGAGGTCTTCCTGGTCGGCGGTGGTCTCGTGCAGCGAGCGGCGCCGTGGCGACTGGATGCGTCCTGGAAGCTCGACGGCGATCACCGTTGGAGCGTCACGGAGCTGGCGGGTGCCGTCGATGCCCTCGGCGTGCCCCAGGATCCCGATCGCGACACCGGCGCGGTCAGTCGTCGCCCGCTGCGCTGACGCGGCGACTCAGCCGCCGACGTTCAACCAGGGATCGAGCCCGAGCCGGTAGCGCAGCTGCTCGTTCAGCGCGTCCTGGGTGGCGGTGGAGAGGCCGACGGGATGGTTCCACTGGGGTCTGAGGAACGGCCGGCAGTAGAACCCGAAGAGCAGGGCGCGGTCCTCGTCGGCGGTCACGTTCGCCCCCGACGTGTGCCATACGCGGCCGTCCATGGCCACGATCGACCCGGCGGGCGCTTCGAACGGCACGAGCCGCGTCGGTAGGTCGGCGGGCATCTCGTCGGGCGTCGTGAAGCGGTGCGAGCCCGGCAGGTAGAGGGTGGCGCCGTTGTCCGGCCGCACGTCGGTCAGGCACCAGATGATGTTGAGCGCGTGCGCCTCGAGCCACGGCGGTGGCATCACCAGCGACTGGTCGGAGTGCACCATCATCGAGCCACTGCCGGGCCGGGCGATGTTGGCCGTGAAGTTGGAGACGATGTAGCGCTCGCCGATGAGCCCGGCGACGAGGGCGTCCGCCGCGGGGTGGGCGATCAGCTCGGCGAACACCGGGTCGAGGTCGATCAGGTTCCAGACGCGCACGTTGGAGGCGTTCGGGTCGAGTCCCTCGGCGCGCGTCGAGATGCCGCGACGTTCGCTTTCGTCGGCGGCGGCCCACAGCCGTTCGAGCGCGTGGCTGGTGCCGGCGACGTCGAGCACGCCCGGCACCACGGCGACCCCGGTGTCGTCCAGCCGGCGAAGCGCGTCCGCCAGCACCTCGTCGTCCAATCCCGTGCTCGTGACGCTCACCGCGATGGCCCCCGGCCGAGCCCGAGCGCGCCCGCCGTGGCGCTCGACGTGCCTTCCAACGCGTAGTCCTCCTTGGTCGGGAAGTGGCTGAACCGCCCGTACGGTTCGACCACCGGGATCTCGTCGGGCATCGGGAGTCGCTTCTTGCGCGTCAGCGCCCGATCGACGAGGGGCGCCAGGCGTTCGGCCTTGGCCCGCTCGCGCTCGTCCTCGCCCTCGACGAACTCGGGCATCACCTCGCGGGCGAACAGCTCGAGCGAGCGGCAGTTGGCGTCGTGGTCGAGGTGGCCGGCCTGGTGCATGAACAGCACCTGATCGACGCCGGCGCCCTGGAGCGCCCGCAGGTGGGTGCGCACCTCCTCGGGCGTGCCGATGGCGCTCGTCGGGCTGTCGCCCACGGCGCCGAGCGTGGGACGGATGGCCTGGAACTCCTCCCAGGAGTTGCCCCGCCCCGGTTGGACGCGCCCGTTCAGGTAGTACTTGCCGATCGTGTAGCCGAAGAACTTGAGGTTCTCGCCGTGGCGACGGGCCTCGTCGCCGTCGCGGTGGCAGTGGAGCGTGGCGAGCACCGCGATGTTGGCGTTGACCGCATGGCCGATCGGGGTGCACTGCTCCAGCGTGCGGTAGTACTCGTCGACCATGATGCGGGCCTGGATGCCGCCGACGACGTTGAAGCCGAGGCAGCCCATCCCGAGGCTGGCGGCCACGTCGGGCTTGCCGGCCACCCACAACGGCGGGTGCGGCTTCTGGGCCGGCTTGGGCACGATGTTGCGACAGGGCATCGAGAAGAACTCACCGTCGTAGCCGGGGTACGGCGTCATCGTCATCATGTTGCACGTCTGCTCGAGCGCCTCGAGGTAGGCGCGTCGCTTGGTGGTGGCGTCGACGCCGAAGCCCTCGAGCTCCATGCGCGACGAGCTCTCGCCCGTGCCGAACTCGGCGCGGCCGCCCGACACCTGGTCGAGGGTGGCGATGCGCTCGGCGATGCGGGCCGGGTGCGAGAACCCGGGGGGCATGCACACGATGCCGTGGCCGATGCGGATCCGACTCGTGCGCGCCGCCGCGGCGGCCAGCCACACCTCGGGCGCGGACGACAGCGCGTGGTCCTCGAGGAAGTGGTGCTCGACGCCCCACAGGTACTGGATGCCGAGCCGATCGGCCAGCTCGGCGTGCTCGAGCGCCTGTCGGAAGGCCCGGGTTTCGTCGGCGGGGTCGTGCGGCGCGGGCAGCTGGATCTCGTAGAACACACCGAACTTCATGCGATCCCCTTCCGCATCCGTCCCCGGTGGGCAGCGTACCCGTCCGGTCGTCTCCGAGCCCCGGCGCTCAGCGCAGCACGCTCGCGGCTTCGAGAGCGTCGACGTCGGCGTCGCTCATCCCGAGCCAGCGCCGTAGCACCGGCCGCGTGTGCGCACCGAGGCACGGCGCAGCGGAGGCCGCGGTCATCGGCGATCGATCGGTGCGCCACGCCGGTCCGGCCAGTGGCCGCGTGCCGACGGCGGGATGGGGGAGCGTCAACAGGAACGAGCGGGCCGCCAGCCGCGGGCAGGCGACCACGTCGCCGATCGGTGCCACCCGTTCGGCCGGCACGCCCGCAGCCCGCAGCGCCTCGGCGGCCTCGGCCGCGTCGAGGTCACCCGACCATCGCCCGATCACGTCGTCGAGCGCGTCGGCGTGGAGCCGGCGTGCGGCCAGCGAGGTGAAGCGCGGATCCTCGATCATGTCGGGGCGCCCCATGACCCGGGCGAGGGCGCCGAACTGGGCGTCGTTGTCGACGGCGACGGCCACCCACTCGTACGTGCCGCGACAGCGGTAGACGTCGTGCGGTGCACGCCAGTCGTCTCGGTTGCCCTGCACGGGCGGTGCGTGGCCTTCGACCCCCTGGTGGAGCACCGGCCACGGGAACGCCGCGATCGACGCCTCGAGCATGGAGCACTCGACTCGCTCGCCCCGTCCGGTGGCTCGGGCCCGGCGCAACGCCGCCACCGTGGCGATCGCCGTGTGGATGCCGGCACAGGGATCGGGCAGCGACATGGGGAAGTCGGTCGGCCCGCCTCCGGGCACGCCGTTGGCGGAGGCGACACCCGACAGCGCGTCGATGAGGGAGCCGTAGGCCATGCGATCGCGCTCGGGCCCGGTCTCACCGAAGCCGGTCATCGAGACGGCGACGAGGCGCGGGTTGAGGGCGTGCAGTGCGTCGTAGTCGAAGCCGAGCCGGGCCAAGGCGCCGGCACGCATGTTGTCCAGGACGACGTCGGCCCGGGCGAGCAGTCCTCGCAGCACGTCGACGCCGCGCCGGTCCTTCAGGTCGAGCAGCACGCTCTGCTTCCCGAGGTTGTACTGGTTGTAGTACCCCGAGCGGTCCGGGCCCGGCTCGCCGTCGGCCCACGGCCCGAGCAGTCGCGTCACGTCGAGTCGCGCGGAGGACTCGACCTTGACCACCTCAGCACCGAGGTGGGCGAGCTGCATGCCGGCGTACGGGCCGGCCCACACCCAGGTGAGGTCGACGACCCGCACGCCGGCGTGGGGCGCGCCGGCCGGTGCGCCGCCGTCGCCCGCCCCGTCCGGGCGCGGAGCCGCTGGCCGTGGCGCCCACCGCTCGAGCGCGTCGGCGTGCTGGCCGAGCTTCGGCGCAGCCAGACGCCCGAGCGGCTCGGTGCCGCGGAATCGCCACGGTGGCGCGGGTACCTGGACGTCGGCCGCGTAGCTGCGGTCGGCGACCTCGACGGTGCGGAACGAGCCCCGCTCGGAGAGGTGGTCCCAGGCGAGCAGATCGGCCGCGGTGTGGATGCGCGCTGCCGCGACCCCGTGGGCGTGGCACGAGGCGAGGAACTCCTCCGCGGTGAATGCCGTCAGCGCCTCGGCCACGAACGGGTCGAGGACGTCCATCACCTCCGTGCGTTGCGCCGTCGTGGCGAAGATCTCGAGGTGGCCCCACTCGGGGTCACCGAGCAGCTTCACGAGGCTCTTCCACTGGCTGTCCTCGGTGACCTGGAGGAGCACATCGGCGTCGCGGCAGGCGTAGAAGCCCCAAGGTGCCACGCCACGCCGACCGTCGTGCACGGCGGTGACGCCCGTGTAGGTGAACGTGGGCACGGCGGTCGCCATGATGCCCGCCACCGCCGCCTGAGCAGACACGTCGATCTGCTGGCCGACGCCGCTGCGGTCGCGCTCCACGAGTGCGCCGAGCACGGCGAACACCGCGCCGCAGGCGGCATGGATCGACGACAGCTCGCCGCGGTAGCGCAACGGCGTGGCCTCGGGGTCGCCGGGCGCGGTGGCGTTGACCGAGAGCAGCCCGCCCGCGGCCAGGGCCAGCAGGTCGCTCGTCGGGTGTGGCCCCTCGCGCCCCACGCGGCCGAACGTCGACACGTCGGCCACCACGAGCTCGGGTCGGCGGGCCCGCAGCCCGGCGAGCGTCACATCGTCGAGCCAGTCGACGCCGTCGCGCGTCGATCGGACCAGCACGTCGGCCCGCTCGGCCAGCGCGGCGATGGCGTCGGCGCCGTCGGCCGCGCTCACGTCCACGACCACCGATCGCTTGCCCGCGGCGAAGCAGGCGAACCCGGCGCTGCGATCGCGGCCGGGGCTCGCCCCCACAAAGGGCCCGACGGCGCGAAGCGGATGGCCTCCCACGTCCTCCACCACGACGACGTCGGCGCCGAGGTCGACGAGCAGCCGCCCCGCGTAGGCGGCCGCCAGCGTGTCGCCGCATTCGAGGACGCGGATGCCGCGCAGTGGCAGCGCGGCCGCCGTGTGACCCGTTCCGTCGCTCATGGATCGGTTGCTCGCCTGCCGGCCCGGCGCGTCGAACAGGTCAGTGCCCGGCGGGGGCCAGCCCTGCGGCCTCGAGCGCCATCTGCCGCGCCCGGTCGAGGTCGTAGTGCTTGCGGGTCACGATTCGCTGGGCGTAGAGACCGCCGCCGGCCTGGATGTTGGTGACGGCCTTCCACCCGCCGTACGTATCGGCGGTGAGGTCACGGATGGCGTGGAACAGACGCGTGCGGTACTCGCCCTCGCCCTTGTCGGGGTTGCCGGTCATGTACTTGCGCACGAGCGCACCGACCTCGGGGTTCTCCAGGTCCGAGATCGACGGCGCCGTGACGATGGCCCCGCCGGCGATGTCGTGCAGGTGGCGGACCATCAGGCTGTAGTTCGCCGCGCCGGTGTACTTGCCGGCGTTCGTGTAAAGCTCGTCAGGGAACGCCGCGCCGAACGGACCGGTCTTGGCGTGCACCAGGCAGGCCTCCAGGCAGGCGCGCACGACCGTGGCGTGGATGATCATCTCGGAGATCTTCTCCTTGACGTGAGCCTCGCCGGCCAGGCCGTTGGCCTCGGCGATGAGCTGCGCCAGCCCGACCATCGTGTCGGCGCCGTCGGCCATCGACGACAGCCCACCGAGCCGCTCCCACAACCCGAGCGAGTGGGCGAACACCGACGCCTGCGACACCTCGCCGTTCAGGAAGATCCGCTCGTTCGGGACGAAGACGTCGTCGAAGATCACGAAGCCCTCGGGGTAGCTGTTCACGCCCGACACCGGGAAGTCGCGCGCATCCTCGTGCCGCGGTGCGTACGTCGTGTTGAGGATCTTCACACCCGGAGAGTTGACCGGGATCATCGCGGCGATGGCGTAGTCCTCCTCGCCCGGCTTCATGGCCTTCGTCGGGATGGTCATCAGGTCGTGACCCAACGAGGCGCCGGTGATGTGGAGCTTGGCGCCGCGGATCACCACGCCGTCGGATTGGCGGTCGACGACCCGCACGTAGACGTCGGGGTCCTCCTGCTTGCCGGGGGCACGCGAGCGGTCGCCTTTGGCGTCGGTGATGCACTGGGTGATGCGAAGGTCGCGCTTCTGGGCATCTTCGATGTAGGCCTGCATGCCCTCGATGTACTTCGGAGCGGTGTCGGTCATCCGGCCGGCCGCCGTGGCCAGCGTCATGATGGACGTGTACGTCACGTGGCTCATCATCCCGGACTGGTGGACGAGCTCCACCTTGGCCCGCAGCTCCTCCGGTGACCTTGGCACCCCGGCTAGCGGGCTCTGCCCGTCGACGGCGCGCTCCAGCATCCAGTCGTAGCCGTCGGCGCAATGCTGGACCGCCACGCCCAGGAACCGGTGGCCGGGCAGGTCGTCGACGCGCTTGCCGTCGAAGAACGTGGCGCGCCCGTCCGCCAAGGTCTGCTTGTACTGCTCGCCGGTCATCATGCCGACCAACCCCTCTCAGGTTTCCGGCGCCTGTGCTCCCCAGCACGGCCTCCGCTCTTGCGCTGTTTATCAAACGGACGGTAGACATTCCAATGAGGCGGCTCGCCGGCTCATAGGGGAAGCACAACGGGTGCCTTGGGGGCATCCGTCGCAGGTCGCGGACGTCTCGCTCGGCGGGTCGTCCGCTCGGAACGTGGTACCGACCGTCGCGTGCGCCGGGCGGCACCCGTCGACACATCCAGACCGAAGTTTCGCAAACCAGGGGGGACACACACGATGGACGAGTTCGACGCGCCGACCGTTTACCACCACGACGAGAGCATGCCGCCGATCGAACCCGGCACGTTCGGGTTCGCCGTGTCGCGCCGCTCGCTGCTGGCCGGCGGCGGGGCGCTGGCGCTGAGCGCCTTCCTGGCCGCCTGCGGCAGCAGCTCGAAGTCGACCACGCCCACGACGGCCGGCGGCGCCACCACGGCCCCGCCGACGAGCGCCGCCAACGCCATCCCGGCCGCCGGTTCGTCGACCACCGCCGGAAACGCCACGACGACCACCGCCGCGGGCCGGGTCGACGCGAAGACGGAGACGATCGCGATCGGTGTGGCGAGCCTGCAGGAGGCCTACGTCGACCCGCAGTGGGCCACCGGTGGCCTGATCTTCCCGCTCATGTGGGCGATCTCGGACTTCCTCTACATGCAGAACCAGGAGGGCAAGTTCGTGCCCACCCTGGCGACGGGGTACACGCTGTCCGACGACAAGCTCAAGTGGACGTTCAAGCTGCGCTCGGGCGTGAAGATGCACGACGGCTCGACGTTCTCGGCCAAGGACGTGAAGACCGCGGTGGACCGCGTCGTCAGCGGGCCGAACGCCAAGGACTTCACGCACCTCAACAACTTCAAGACGTACGTCACCGGGGCCAACGTCATCGACGACCTGACGGTCGAGGTCGTCACGGGCAAGCCCTTCTCGACGCTCGTCGTCGACATGGCTCCGCCGATCGCCACCGACTACTACACCAAGGTGGGTGACGCGGCGTTCAAGGCGAAGCCCGTGTGCTCGGGCGCGTGGAAGTTCGTCTCCCAGGAGCTGAACGCCAACGTCAAGTACGAGCGCCACGAGGACTACTGGGACCCGACGCGCAAGCCGAACTTCAAGAAGCTCGTGTACGCCATCGTGCCCGACGAGTCGGCCCGCGTGGCCGGCATCAAGACCGGCACGCTGGACATCGCCTACGGCCTCACCGGGTCGACGGCCGACGGGTTGAAGAGCGAGGCGAACGTCAAGATCGTCGAGATCAAGGAGACCGGTCTGGCGTACTGCATGATGTACGACAACGTCTACCCCGACCAGCCGTCCCCGCTCAAGGACGTCAACGTGCGCAAGGCGCTGCTGATGGCCATCGACCGTGACGCCATCGGCAAGGCCCTCTACAAGGGTTTCGCCGTCACACCGTCGAGCGCCACGCCGAAGATCACGCCCGGGTACAACCCGGCGACCAAGGCCGTGCCGTTCGACCCCGAGGGCGCCAAGAAGCTGCTGGCCGCCGCCGGTCAGGCCGACCTGACGCTCACGCTCAACACGTACACCACCACCACGATCCCGGACATGGTGAAGCTGACCGAGGCGATCGTGTCGTACTGGTCGCAGGTCGGCGTGAAGGCGACCATCAACAACGTCGAGGCCGCCACCTACCTGCCGTCGTTCCGCAACAAGCAGCTGAAGGGCGCGGCGATGATCGCTGGACCGACGTTCTTCTACCTGGAGCCGTCGCGCCTGTCGGCGACGTCGTTCTTCTGGTCGAAGGCGCCGTACACGCCGATCGTCGGTGACACCAAGCTCGACGCCCTGGTCGACCAGATCAACGTCGAGACCGATTTCGACAAGCGCACCGCGCTCGGGCGCCAGCAGGCCGACTACCTCGACGAGCAGCTGTACGGGCTCCCGATCATCACGACGTCGTCGCTCGTCGCCGTCGGGCCGAACGTGACGGCGTTCGGCTTCATCAAGTCGAACCCGTACGCCGGCCCCACCTCCTGGATCATCGCGAAGTAGGCCGCGGGCCATGGTGCGCTACGTCCTCGCCCGGCTGGGCCAGTCCATCCTCGTGCTGTTCGTGGTGGCGACGGTGGTCTTCGGCCTCAGCCGGGCGAGCGGCAACGCCGTCGACCTGTTCATCCCGCAGGACGCCACCGCCGAGACCAAAGCCCAGGTGGAGAAGAACCTGGGTCTCGACAAGTCGATCCCGCAGCAGTACGTCGCCTACCTGAAGAACCTGGCCCAAGGCGACCTGGGCCAGTCGTTCGCCTACCGGCGCGACGTGAACGGGCTGGTCCGCACGGCCCTGCCGAACACGATCGAACTGGGCGTGTGCGCGTTCGCGTTCGGGGCGATCTTCGGGGTCGGGATCGGCGTCCTGTCGGCCATGAGACAGGGGAGCTGGCTCGACAGCGTCGGCAAGGGCCTGGCGCTCGTCGGGCAGTCGGTGCCGTCGTTCTTCCTCGGCATGATCCTGGTGATCGTGTTCGCGGTGAGCTTCCGGCTGTTCCCGCCGTTCGGGCAGGGCGGGTTCTCGCACCTCGTCCTGCCGGCGATCACGCTCGGAGCGTTCCCGCTGGCGTCGCTCAGTCGCCTCACCCGTTCGGCGGTCATCGAGGTGCTGCGCAAGGACCACACGCTGTTCGAGCGGGCCAAGGGCGTGTCGGGCGCACGCCTGGTGGTGCACACCCTGCGCAACGCCTCGCTGCCGATCGTGACCCTGGCCGGCATCCAGCTCGGCGGCCTGTTCTCGGGCGCCGTGATCGTGGAGACGGTGTTCGCCTGGCCCGGCGTCGGGCGGCTCGCCATCCAGGCGATCAGCCTGCGCGACTACAACGTGGTGCAGGGCGTCGTGCTGGTGAACACGGCCATCTTCGTGGTGCTGCTGTTCCTGGTCGACGTGTCGTACGGCCTGTTGGATCCCCGAGTGAGGAGGCAGGGCCGTGGCGTTGCCACTGCAAGCTGAGACGACGTCGATGGACGCGATCGCCGCGCCCACGCTCGTACCGGGCGGCCGGAGACGGCGTGGGCGACGACTCCCGTACTTCTCGGGGTTCGTCCTGGGGATGTTCGTCCTGAGCGGGCTGTTCGGCCCGTTCGTGGCGCCGTACAGCCCGAACAAGATCGACCTGGCGAACTTCCTGCAGCCGCCCGTGGGCTGGGGCGGGTCCTTCAAGCACCCGCTCGGCACCGACGAGTTGGGGCGCGACGTGCTGAGCCGGCTGATCTACGGCAACCGGATCGCCCTGCTGGTGTCGCTGGCCGTGGTGGTGATCGCCGGGCTCTTCGGCGTGGCCGTGGCGATCCTCGCCGGCTACCGGGGCGGCCGCCTCGATGCCTTCCTGATGCGCACGACCGACGCCAGCCTCGCGTTCCCCGTGCTGCTGTTCGCCATCGTGTGGGTCGGGGTGTTCGGGCCGAGCACGAGGAACGTGATCGTGATCCTCGCCGTCGCCTTCTGGCCGAGCTACGCCCGGGTGCTGCGGTCCGAGGTGCTGCGCATCAAGACGATGGACTACGTCACGATGACGCGCACGATGGGCGGTGGCGGTCGATGGATCGTGCGCCGTCACATCCTGCCCAACATCGTGCCCACGCTGCTCGTGCTCCTGAGCCTGCAGCTCGGCCTGGCCATCGTGGCCGAGGGCTCGCTGAGCTTCCTCGGGCTCGGCGTGCCGGCGCCCGCGGCCTCGTGGGGCGGCATGTTGTCCGACGGTCGCAACCACCTCTCCGACGGCTGGTGGCTCCCGATCATGCCCGGCATCGCCCTGAGCCTCACCGTGCTGGCGTCGAACATGTTCGGCGACTGGCTCCGCGTCAACAACGACCCGACGACCAAGAGGTAGGCCCGTGCTCGCCGTCGAGGACCTCCAGACCGTCTACTACGGCGGTGGCAGGGGTGATCCCGTGCCCGCGGTGCGCGGCATCGATCTCCAGATCGACGCCGGGTCGGCCACGGCGCTGGTGGGGGAGTCGGGGAGTGGGAAGTCGACCGCGGCCCTCTCGGTCATGCGGCTCATCCGGCGCCCGATCGGCGACGTCGTCGGAGGTCGCGTGAGCCTCGGCGGCAAGGACCTGCTCTCGCTGTCGAACAACGACATGCGCCAGGTCCTGTTGCACGAGATCGGGTACGTCCCGCAGGACCCGACCGTCGCACTCGATCCCCTCTACACGGTGCGCTCGCAGATCGCCGAGGTGTGCGCG
>JANPGL010000581.1:0-4008 GCA_031423915.1 Actinomycetes bacterium
CCCCCCCTGGTGGAAACGCCCCGGGGTGGGGCCGGGAGGTTTGGGGCCGTCCACCGCGCGGTGGCCGGCAACGACAGGTAGCGGCGCGTCATCGAGCGCCGAGCGCCTCGGTGCGCCACTGTCGGGTGAGGCGGTTGCTGAGCCAGCCGAAGAGCAGGAACAGCACGATGCCGAGCGCCGCGGTCAGCGACACGGCCGCCATCACCTTGGCCGTCTCGTTGCGCTGCGTGTAGTCGCTGATGAGGCGACCGAGTCCCTTCGGTCCCGTCCCGAAGAAGAACTCGGCGACGATGGCGCCGATGACCGAGAGACCCGCTGAGATGCGGAAGCCCGTGAACATGGCGGGGAGCGCGGCGGGGAACTGGAGCTTCCACAGGCGCGTCCATCGCCCCGCACCGTGCAAGGTGAACAGGTCGTGTTGGCCGCGGTCGGCCGCCTTCAAGCCGAACAGCGTGTTCGTGATGATCGGGAACACGGCGACGAGCACGCAGATCAGCACCCGGGGCAGCCGCCCGCTCCCGAGGGAGATCTTGATGACCGGGGTGAGGGCGATGATCGGAAGGGTCTGCAGCACCACGGCGTACGGGAACACCGTCTTTTCGATCAGGCGGGACTGGCTCATCAGCACGGCGAGGGCGACGCCGAGCACGATGGAGCACCCCAGGCCGAGCAGCGTGATGCGCGTGGTGAGCTCGAGCCCTCGGAGCATCTCGCGCAGGTTTCGGGTCTTCAGGAAGCCCGTCTTGACCACGTCCCACGGCGGCGGTTGGGCGATGCCGCGTCGCCGGGGGTCGTCGAACTGGACGTAGGACGAGATGTGCCAGAGGGCGAGGAACGCCGCCGCGAACAGGGCGGGCGGCACGATCACCGCCCGGAAGCGGGCGACCTTGCTCACGGGCGCGTCGCCACCAGCTGGGCCTTGGAGATCTTGCCGGTGGGCGTCATGGGCATCGCGTCGATCTCCTCCACCGTCAACCCGGGCACCGGCCGTCCCAGCGCCTCGGTCACGTAGGTTACGAGATCAGCCGTTGCCGGATTGTGACCGCTCTGTGAACTCGCCCGGGGCGTCACGAACGCCACCGGGCGTTGCCCCAGGTCGGCGTCCGCGAAGCCGACGAGCGCCGCTTCACGTACGGTCGGGTGGCGCATCAGCACCTCCTCCACGTCGCGGGGGTACCAGTGCTCTCCACCGATCGTGAGCCGCTCGGACAGTCGGCCGCGCATGAACACGAAGCCGTCGGGATCGACGAAGCCCACGTCGCCCGTGTGGAGCCAGCCTGCCCGCAACGTCTCGGCCGTCTTGTCGGGCCGGTCCCAGTAGCCGTGCATGAACCCGCCCCGCAGGCAGATCTCGCCGAGTGCGCCGGCGGCCAGCTCGGCGCCGTCGTCGTCCAGGACTCGGACCTCCTTGTCCGGCAGTGGTCGGCCACACGACAGCACCCGGTCGTCGGTGACGGTCTGATCGGCTGCCCACAGGCCCACGAACCCGCCCAGCTCCGACTGGCCGTAGCTCTCGCACAGCTGAAGGCCCAGGTCGTCGCGCCAGGCGAACTTCAGCTCGGGCGGCACCGGCCCGCCACCCGAGACACCGATCCGCAGCGCCGAGGGCGCCCGGCCCCGAGCGGCAGACTCGTCGAGCAGATCGCGCAGCACCGTCGGGTTCGCCGCAAGGACCTCGGCGCCCAGGCGCTCGAGCGCGTCCCAGCCGTCGGCCGCGTTCCAGCGGCTCATGACGCACACGGTCCCACCGACGTGCAGCGTCGGCAGGAGGTTGGCCACCAGCTGGTACGACGACGAGAGCGCCGTCGGGCCGAAGCTGACCGTGCCCGGCGTGAGCCGGAGCCGCTCGGCGATGCAGCGCGTCGCCCGCATCGTCGGCTCGTGAGCCAGGCACGCCCCCTTGGGCTGCCCCGAGGTGCCGGACGTGTACGACAGGTGGGCCACGTCGGTGTCCTCGACCGTGTCGGGCGGAGGCGGGGGCGCGGACGCCAGCAGGTCGCCGAGGCCCACGGCACCGGGCTGCGGGCCGTCCATGCACACATAGTGCTCGACGCTCGTGAGGCCGGCCCGGTGCCGGTCGATCGTCGGCAGGTGGTCGTGGGTGTAGATCAGCACCTTCGGACGGCAGTCGTTCACGTAGTAGTCGAGCGTGTCGGCGTACTGGACGTTGATCAGCGCGGCGGCCGCCCCGAGGCGCCAGGCCCCGAACATGGCCATGAGGTAGTCCATGCCGTTGTGGGCGAAGACGCCGACGCGGTCGCCGCGGCCCACCCCGAGTGACGAGAGCGCGCCCGCCATGCGCTCCATCTGCTCGACGGCCTCGGCGTAGGTGAGCGTGCGGTCCCGTTCTACCCACACGAGCGCAGGGCGGTCGGGTGTGCGGTGGGCGCCGTCGAGGAGGAGGTCGTGGAAGCGCATGGGCGCCGATGGTTGACCGTGCGCGGTCCCGTTGCAAGTCTTCGTCGATGAACGCTCGTGAATCTTCCGCAGGCCCATCCGTGGTGCGGGAGACCGGGCTGCGCTGCCGCCTCGACGACGGCACCACGCTCGTCGCCGACGCGTGGCGCCCCGAGGGTGACGGGCGGTGGCCGGTGCTGCTCCAGCGCCTGCCGTACGGGCGCTCCGTCGCCTCGACCCCGGTGCTTCCCCACCCCACGTGGTTCGCCCGACGCGGCTACGCCGTGGTCGTGCAGGACTGCCGCGGGCGCGGCGACTCGACCGGCACCTTCGCCCCGTTCGTGCACGAGGCGGCCGACGGCGCCGAGGCGATCGAATGGGCGGCGCGCCTGCCGTTCGCCGACGGGCGCGTGGCCACCTACGGGTTCTCGTACCAGGGCCTGAACCAGTTGTACGCCGCGGCGCAGCGACCGCCGAGCCTGCGCGCGATCGCTCCGATGATGTGCTGCCCCGATCCGTACGACGGCTGGACGTACGAGGGCGGGCTGCGGCGATGGCCGTTCGTGTGCTTCTGGGCCGCGCAGCTGGCCGGCCAGGACCAGCGCACGGGCCCGATCCCGTTCGACACCGGCGCGCTGCCGCTGGCCGCCGCCTTGGGCCCCACGCCTCCGCCGTGGTTCGTCGAGTGGCTCGAGCACCCGACGGACGACGACTACTGGGCGGCGCGCCGGCCCGACCTCGACGCCATCGACGTGCCGGCCTTCACGGTCGGCGGCTGGTTCGACGACTTCTCGTCGGGCACCGCGGCCGTGTCCCGGCGGTTGCGAGCGGAGACCTGGTTCGGACCGTGGGCGCACATGCCCTGGGGCACGCGCCACGGCGGCGTCGACCTCGGTGCCGATGCGTCGCCCGCGCCCGCCTGGGATGCGGTGGCCGCGTTCTTCGACCGCGTGTTCGCCGGCGACCGCGCCAGGCGGTCGACCGTGCGCTACCACGTGCTCGGCGAGGGATGGCGGGAAGCCGCGGCGTGGCCGCCCCCATCCTCGTCCGAGCGCTGGGTGGGGCGGAGCGCCACGGGCAACGCCGGGTCGCGCTGGGGCGACGGCGTCCTGGCTCCGGCCGACGGTGCCTCCGCCGACGTGACTGGCGCCGACGTGACTGGCGCCGACGTGCCGTCGACGCTGGTCGTGGAGCCCCTCGTGCCCCACCCGGGCGGGCCACCCGACTTCGACGACGACGGCGTCGCCCAGGACCGCCGCGACGTCCTCTGCTACACCTCCGCACCGCTCGCCGCGCCGCTGGTGATCGCCGGCGAACCCGTCGTGCGGCTCACCACGGCATGCGACCGGCCCAGCCACGACGTCGTCGTCACGCTCGCCGTCGTCGACGACGGCGCGGGCACGGCACGGCTGATCAGCTCGACTGCGTCGCGCGCGGCGAGCAGGACCCCGGCGGGGGAGGACCGCCCGTGGACGCTCACCCTGCGGCCGATCGCCTGTCGCATCGCCGCCGGCCAGCGACTGCGCCTGTCGGTGAGCGGCGCCCGGTTCCCGGCGTTCGACCGCAACCCGCACACCGCCACGGACGACCCGTCGACGCCGGCGAGCGCGC
>JANPGL010000582.1:0-18061 GCA_031423915.1 Actinomycetes bacterium
GAGCGAGATGAGCAGCGGGAAGTCGCGGCTGGGCAGGCAGTCGCCGTACCAGCTGGGCTTCAGCGCGCCGCCCCGGCCGAAGAACTCGATCATGGGGATGTCGGGCATCTTCATCGTCGGGTTCGGCACGCCGACCTGCACCACGGTGCCGGCGAGATCCCGGGCGTAGAAGGCCTGCTCGAGCACCTTCGGGTTGCCGACGGCCTCGATGCACACGTCGGCGCCGAAGCCGCCGGTGGCCGCCTTCACGCCTTCGACCGCGTCGCCCTGCGATGCGTTCACCGTGTGGGTGGCGCCGAACTGCTTGGCCCACTCGAGCTTGCGATCGTCGAGGTCGACGGCGACGATCGTGGTGGCGCCGGCCAGCTTCGCGCCGGCGATGGCCGCGTCGCCCACGCCGCCGCATCCGAACACGGCCACCGAGTCGCCGCGCTGCACGTTGCCGGTGAGCATGGCCGCGCCGATCCCGGCCATCACGCCACACCCCAGCAGGCCTGCGGTGGCGGCGGGTGCGGCCGCGTCGACGGGGGTGCACTGGCCCGAGTGGACGAGCGTCTTCTCGGCGAACGCGCCGATGCCCAGCGCGGGCGACAACACGGTGCCGTCGACGAGGGTCATCTTCTGGGTGGCGTTGAACGTGGAGAAGCAGTACTGCGGCTTGCCCTTGCGGCAGCTGCGGCAGTTGCCGCAGACGGCGCGCCAGTTCAGGATCACGTAGTCGCCGGGCTTCACGTTGGTGACGCCCTCGCCGACCGACTCCACCACGCCGGCGGCCTCGTGGCCGAGCAGGAACGGGAACTCGTCGTTGATGCCGCCCTCGCGGTAGTGCAGGTCGGTGTGGCACACCCCGCACGCCTGGATGGCCACCACGGCCTCGCCCGGGCCCGGATCGGGGACGACGATCGTCTCGATCGACACCGGCTGGCCCTTGGCCTTGGCCACGACCCCACGAACCTGCTGTGCCACGACGAGCTCCTCGACTGATGTGTTGACGGCGACTGGGTGAACGATGGCGCAGGCTATCGAACGATCGTGGTAGGGGCGGAGGCGGGCTTGGTCACGGCACGAGCACCCACAGGTCGTGCTCCGACTCGTCGTATCCGGCAGCGGCGCGAGGGGTCATGCGGTCACGTCGGCGAATGCCGATGGCACACCGTGGACCGGTCCGGGGGTTTCGGTCCACCCAACCTGCAAAGGAAGCACGCATGGCCGTGATCACCAAGCCGATGATCGCCAACGTCACGTTGACGATCCAGAAGGACATCGCCAACGCCGAGGTCGAAGTCGCCTACGACATCAACTGGAGCGCCTTCGACAAACTGACGAACCTCGCCTACGACGAGCGCTGGGAGCTCGTCGCGCTGGACGGGACCACCACCACCACGCTGTACGTGGGCCCCAGCCTCATCGGTGGCGTCAGCTCCAACGGCAACGCCACGACGTCTCGGACGAAGGCAGCCACCATCGCGTGGTCCAGCCTCGACGAGGACATCGGCGACGACGAGATCGCCGCCGTTGTCACCCTGACACCGAAGCTCCCGGTCGCCCACTCGACCCAGAGCGCCCAGGTGGTAGTCAACGCACCGTGACGTCCCGCGTCCGCTCCCGTAGGACGACCCTACGGGAGCGGATCGGAGCCGCTACTGGTAGGTGACCAGATCCGGGACCGGCGACAACGCCAGCGTCTCCGCCGGCGAGAACATGTTGACATCCTCGTCGTAGAACAGCTTGAACCCGTTGTGGAACGGGGGTGCCGCCTTCGTGAACGAGTACGTGTTCAGCTTCTCGCCGCGGGTCCCGAACCCGTCCATGTGGATCGTCACCGCCAGGCCCGCGGGGTCCCGCAACGTGGCCCGGTCGGTGATCATCCGGACCTGGAACTGGTGGATCACGAACAGCTTCTCGGGCAGCTTCTCCTGCGCCACGATGGCGGCCAGCCAGTCGGCCACCGAGTTCACCTCGGCCGCCGACACCTGGCCCACGACCTTGCCCGGCACGGAGTTGGGCCCCACCCGCCACTCGGGGTCGAGCGCCAGGTGCACGTCGGGCTGGCGCAGGAACTTCTCGTAGCGTTGCACCTCGGTGAGGAAGTCGGATCGACCAGGCTGGATGTCGAGGATCAGCATCAGCCCGTGGGCCCGGGCGGCGTCGAGGTAGCGCTGGACGAACTCGTCGGACGACGGCGCGCGGTACAGACCCGACGGTCCGGGACCGGCCTGGGCCACCGTGACGATCAGCTCGAAAGCGCCGAGGATCGGCCGGTCGCTGACGGCCCGGTACGGCGCCATGACCTGCTCGAGCCGGGCGGCGGCGGCCTCGGGCGGCTGCTCACCGAGCACGCCGAGCGCGGCCGACGAGTCGGTGCCGTAGAGCGCCACGATGCGGAAGTTGGGGAAGATCTGCTGGGTGGGACACGACGGGCCCGACGCCGCGGGCGGCGGGCCGGTCAGCCAGCCGACGACGTCGACGACGACGTGCATGGGCCCAGCGGTGCCGAGGCAGATCTCGCCCCCGACGCCGAGGCGCACGATCGCGGCGTTGGCCACCACCTGACCATCGACCACGTTGAGGTTCGACGCCAACGGCGCCTGGTCGCCGGTGGCGAACGCCGTCACATGGCCCTCGCCTGCACCGATGGCGGTCACGTTGAGCAGCACGGCCGAGGCCCCGGCCGGCACGCCGGCGCGCCCGCCCACCGGTAGCTGGAGCGTTCCCCCGGCGGGCCGCCGGCCGAGCCCGGCGAACCGACCGTCGACGGTGAGCTCACCGACGCGCGTGTCGAGCAGGCGAGCGGGTGCGGCCAGCGGCGTGAGCACCGATGTCGGGACCGATCCGACGACGTCGACCACCACGTCCGTCGCTCCGTGGGTGAACACACACGCCCGGCCCTCGGCGTCGAGCCGCGTGACGACGAGGTTGGCCACGGTCTGGCCGACCACGTAGTTGAGGCTCGACGCACGCGGCCGGGCCACGTCGCAGGCGTGCACGGTCACGAACCCGGGTTCCCGGGCCCCGGCTACGGCCACGCTGAGCACCACGATCGGCGACCCGCCGGGCAGCCCGCCCCGGCCCGCCACGGGGACCGAGAGCGTCGTGCCGGCGCCGCGCACACCGCCGCCGGCCAGCGCGCCGTCGACCGTCTTCTCACCCGCTCGCGTGTCGACGAGCCGCGCCGGCTCGGCGAGCGGTGCCAGCTCGCCGGCTGCGAACGAGCCGGTGACGTCGACGATCAGGTGGGTCGGCGCAGAGGTGTAGATGCAGGCGGCCCCGCCGGCCAGGCGAGCCACGGCCAGCACGGCGATGGTCTGCCCGGCGGCATGGTCGAGGTTCGACGCCAGCGGCCGGGAGGAGCCGCACGGGAACACGGTGACGAACCCGGCCGTCGCGGGCTCGTCGACCGTCACGTTGAGCACCACGGCGATGGCGTCGCTGCGCACGTTGGCGCGGCCCGCCACGGCCACGGTGAGCGTGCTCCCCGCGTCCCGCAGACCGCCGCCCGCCAGCACGCCGTCGATCGTGTGCTGACCCGGGCGGGTGTCGACCAGTCGACGCGGCACGGCCAACGGGTCGAAGAACTCGGCGGCGGCCGGGCGGGCCGGCGCGAGCGCCAGCACCGAACCGGTGAGCGCCATCAGGAGCGCGACGGCCAGCGAGCGATGCGAACGGCGTGGGCCCATCGGCGAGACCGTACCGGCTACGTGGTGCGGACGGGACCTGTCGCCGGCCTGGCTACGGTGGGCCCATGAGCGACCTGGTCACGCATCCGTCGGCGATCCTGCGACACACCGAGGACCTGCCCTTCGTAGACGCCGGCAACGGCACGCACCTGCAGCTGATGCAGGTCGACCTGGCCGTCGGCATCTGGACGCTGCGGACCCGTTTCGACGCCGGCACCACCATCCGCACGCACCGGCACACCGGGGTGGTGCACGCCTTCACGACGACGGGGCGGTGGCACTACCTCGAGTACCCGAACGACGTGAACGAACCGGGTTCGTACCTGTTCGAACCGGCCGGGTCGGTGCACACGCTGCACGTGCCCGCGGCGAACGACACGGTGACCGACGTCTTCTTCATCATCCACGGCGCCAACCTCAACCTCGACGGCGCGGGCAACGTGGAGAGCGTCACCGATGCTCACAGCGTTCTGGCTGACTATCGGGCCCTGTGCGAGCAGCAGCACGGGCTGGGTGACCCGCCGGTCGTGGTGTTCGGCGGCGACCTGCGCTGAACGAGCTCAGTCGGTGAGGAAGGGCGGCAGCCCGAACTCGGCGAAGCGCTCCGGGTACAGGAAGTTGTGGTGGCCGACGATGAGACCGCCCGCCACCTCGATGACCTGGATGCCGAAGGGATCCCACCGCCCGGGCGACGTGCGGCGGTAGCTGCCGAACCCGGCCGTGCCGTTCACCCACACCGGCACGAGCCGGGCCCCGGAACACCCGATGCCCTGGTTCACGAACCAGTGGGCCAGCTGCTGCGCCCCCTGCAGCCACAGGGCGTAGGGCGGCATCGACAGGACGACGTCGTCGCGCAGGAGCGTGACCAGGGTGTCGATGTCGTAGCGCTCGAACGCGTCGACGTAGCGCTCGAGCAGCGCTCGGTGCTCGGCGGTGAGGGTCGAGTCGAGCGGCTCGCCGCGCGCCGCCGAGAGGGTGGCGCGGGAGCGCTGCAGGGCGCTGTTGACCGAGGCCACGGACGAGCCGAGCAGGTCGGCCACCTCGGCGGCCTGCCAGCCGAGCACCTCGCACAGGATGAGCACGGATCGCTGGCGCGGGGGCAGGTGCTGGAGCGCGGCGACGACCGCCAGCCGCTCGGACTCGCGGGCCGCCGCCACGGCGGCCGGGTCGCCGCCGACGTCGATGACCTTGACATCGGCGACGGGTTGCACCCACGTGCGCTCGGGCCGCTCGTCACCGGGCACCGCGCCGACCACCGGGGTGGACGGGCCCATCTCCATGGGCAGGGCGCGACGCTGGGGGCTGCGATGCATGTCGATGCATACGTGATGGGCGATGCGGTAGAGCCACGACCGCAGCGACGACCGGCCCGCGAACCCGTCGAGGGAACGCCACGCCTTCACCATCGTCTCCTGCACGGCATCCTCGGCCTCGGACGCGCCGCCGAGCATGCGGTAGCAGTAGCCGGTGAGCTCGCGCCGGTAGGTCTCGAGGCCTTGTTCCAACTGGGTCGCGGTCATCGTCGCACTCATCGGGACCACTGTACGACGGGGGTGTGACAGCGTCGGTCGGGTACCCGACCTTTACCCGGGCGTATCAGAACCAGGTGGTCGACCACGGCGCCACCTCGCCGCGGAAGGCGACGTCCGCGGCACGTAGGGCGCCGCCGGTGTGCTCGTCGGCGCGGCCCACGTCAGCCAGCGTGCGCAAGGAGTGCCCGCCGAACAGGACCGAGCCGAGCGTGGCGATCGGCAGTGTGAGGTCGGGGGTCTCGGTCGTCGGTTCGCAGGTTCCGGCGCCGCCCTCGGTGCGGACGCGGAAGCGGCCCCCGCTCAACCCGAGCGGGTCGACGACCTCGATCACGGCGGCGAGCGGGGCGGCGTACGTGCGCTGCGACAGGCACGCCGCCACGTCGAGCGGGCGGGCCCACACCAGGTCGGCCCGCTCGGTCTGCACGACGTCGCGACCGTTCTCCAGCCACCAGGGCAGGCGCTCGTCGACGGAGCGGTTCTCGGCCGTGACCGTGCGCACCCAGTCGACTTCGCACACGTGGCGCCACAGGCGGGCCTCGGCGGCGGGGGACACGGCCACCAGGTCCTCGACCTTCAACGTGTTGTTCGGTCGGCGGCCGTCGAACGCGGTGTCGATCGTGTACATCACGTACCCCGTGACCGTGCCCGTTGCGTCCCGGCACACCGCCTGGAACCCGCGGCGCGGCTTCGAGGGGAAGCCGAGCACGTCCATGCGCCACGACCAGTCGTCGCGGTGGATCTCGCTCGGCGAGGTGGACCGGTGCGCGTCGTACACGCCGGGCGCCCGCTCCAGCAGCGTGTCTGGCGACACCAGCTCGATCGTGCCCTCGCCCGCGGTGAGCCAGTGCCCACCGGTGTGGACCTTGTAGCTCACGTGCTCGGTGGCGGCGCCGAAACCGAATCGGCCATAGATCGGGTACTCGGCTGCGATGAGCGTGGCGAACGGCTCGGCGCGCTCGTGCCCGTCGGCCAGCGCGGCGCGCATCATGCGGGCCATCAGCCCGCGTCGGCGGTGCGAGTGCGACGTCGTGACCGCGGTGACGCCGCACGAGGTCGGCGTGGCACCGCCCGGCAACGTCGTCTCGAGCGGCAGCGTGCGCAGCGTCGCCACGATGGCGCCGTCGTCGATCGCCGCCCACCAGCGGCCGTCGAGGTGTCGCTGGCGACGGACCTCGACGTCGCGCTCGTCGATGTCCGGGTCGTGGAAGCCGCGCCACACGGCCCGGTTGAAGTCGTCGACGCGGTCGGGCCCGACGGTCCGGATCTCGATGGCCATGGGGCCACGCTACGGGGCGGTGCCGCTCGGGTGCCCCCGGATTCCGGTGGGTCAGGCGGGATGGGCGCCCAGCCAGGCGGCGGCCTCGGCGTCGGTGCCCTCGATCGCCAGCACGCGCTCGTAGGCGAGTCGTGCGCCCGCCGTGTCGCCGCGCTGGTCCGCCAGGCGGGCCAGGTTCCTCGGCGGACCCGACGCCCACTCGGCCAGCGATGCCGCGGTCGTCCAGCTGCTCGCTGCGTCGTCGAGGCGACCGGCGTCGGCCTGCGCCACCCCCAGCGTGAACCACGCCCGGGCCGAGTGCGGGTCCCGCGTGAGCAGCTCGGTCAGGCCGGCCACGACGCTCGCCGCATCGCCGGCGCCCCGCTCGGCGGCCGAGAGCTCGGCGTCGAGCACGTCGAGCCCGTAGCTCGTGTCGCCGGGGACCAGTTCGAGGGCGCGGCGGTGCGCATCGGCCGACGTCTGCAGGCGGGCCGGGTCGCCGGCCGCCTCGCCCACGAAGCGCTCGAAGCGCCCGTACGCCTGCCAGTACTGCGCCCGCTCGGGCGCGAGCCGGGTAGCGGCGCGGAACGCACGCTCGGCCCCCACCACGTCGCCGCGCGCGTCGGCCTCCACGCCCACCCGCAACCGTCGATCGGCCAGGACGTCGCGCCCTTGCCACACGCCACCGGCCACGGCCGCCGCCAGACCGCAGCCGACGACGCCGCGCGTGAACCCGGCCGGCAGCGCGATCCGCGTCGCTGCCGGGGCGAGCAGGAGCCCGGCCAGCAGCCACACGAGCGCGTCGAGGTCGGCCAGCGGGAAGCTGAAACCGAGCTGCACCCCGTAGGCGATCAGGCCGGCGGCGATGCCCCACCCCAGCGAACCGGCGTCGGCCGGGCGGGCCCGCCGGGCCACGGCGATCAGCAACGCCGCGCCGGCCAGCACGCCGGGAACCCCGGCCCAGATGCCGAGGTCGAGCAGCAACGTGTGGGCGCGGTCGGGCAACGTCTGGCGCGTCACCTCGCGCTCGAAGCGGGCATCGAGGTGACGCGGGTAGGCGACGACGGTGGCGTCGGGCCCGTAGCCGAGCAGCGGTCGATCGGCGATCGTCGGTAGGGCCCGCAGCCACAGCAGCGTGCGGGCGCGTGTCGATCCCTGGCCGAGGACGGTCACCGACAGGGCTCGGTCGCGCACCGGTGCCACGGCGAGCAGCGCGATGGCGACCACGGCGACCGCGCCGATCCCGCGCCGGAGACGGGCGTCGCCCCGGCCGCGGGCCCGCAGCTCGGCCACCGCCAGCACGGCCAACCCGGCGACGGCGCCGAGCCAGGCGGCGCGCGTCTGGCTGAACACCAGGGTGATCGCGGCCAGGGCGGCGGCCACCGCACCGACGCCGCGCCACCGGCGGTCGGTGTCGCCCGCCAACGCCAACCGCACCGCCACGGGCAGGACCAGCGCCAGGTAGGCGCCGAGGAACGCCGCGTTGCGCAGGGTCGAGGCGCTCCGCACCAGGTTCAGCCCGTCGCCGAAGCTGAAGAAGCGCTCGCCGCGCTCGACCAGACCGATGAGCGACACGGGCAGAGAGCCGACCACGAGCGCCCGGCCGACCACGTCGACGACGCGCCGGTCACGCCCGAGCTGCACGCCCCACCAGCAGGCCAACGCCAGGGCCGTCCAACCGATGAGGCCGAGGCGCCGCGCGGGTGACCCGATCAGCGCGTTGAGCGGGGCGACGCTCACCACCGTGGCGGCGAGGAGCACCGCCAGCAACACGAGCCACCAACGTTGCGCTCGGGCCACCATCACGCCGCCCGCCGTGCGCACCGTGAGTGCGAACCCGAGCGGCACGGCCACGAGCACCAGCCACCAGGCGACGGGCAGTCGCTGTTGGAAGCCCCAGGGGTTCACGGCCAGCGGGAGCAACACGGCGAACGCCGCGGCGACCACCACCCCGGGGCCGGTGACCCGGGCCGCAGGTGCGCCGACAGCGGTCGCCGAGGGCGGTCGAGGTCGGGGCCGGGCCATGGGACGCGAGCGTGCCACGGTGTGCCGGCCCCGACCGGGACCTAGAGGGCGGTCGTGCGGCCGCGGCGGATCTCGTGCACGTACACCGTGCCGATCCGGCCGCCCTCCCGGCGATCGACGCTCCACACGATGGTGTCGCCGTCGGTTCGGGCCTCGCTCACGGTGCCGGCTTCGGCCGTGACCGGGAACGGTCCCCGCGCACGCCCGAGGTCGACCCGTTCCACCACCGTGATCCGGTGGTACCGATCTCCGTACCGACCCGACCGGGCGAACGTCTCCCGGGTGATCACGGCCACGTCACCCGACGCACTGACCGTGCGCAGCTGGGCGCTGGTGATGCCGCCGCTGAAGAACGGGTCCGACTCTCCGGGGATCGCCACCCGCCCGGTGAACCCGCCGGCGCACGGCAGGTCGCACCACAGCACCTGGGAGGCGTCGGTCGGACCGCCGTAGCACGTGGCCCCGACGACGAGGCGCGTGCTCGTCAGGTCGAGCCCGCCCGGGCTGCAGGCGTTGCCGAACGACGCCAGCGGGAGCGACAGCTGGCGGAGCGCGCCGGTCTCGTCGAACAGGTCGACGATGCCGCCGCCGTACGTTGTCTCGAACGCTGCCGTGAACCGGCCGTTCGTGCGCCCGTTCTGGGCGTCGAGGAAGCCGAAGAACGGCGAGCCCAGCGGCGCCAACGGCGTAAGCGGCCCCCCGGGCAAGGGGAAGCCGAACACGTGCTGCTGCGGGTAGTTGAACGGCGCGTCGGGTTCGACCGACCGCGCGGTCACGACCGCGCGGGTGCCGCCGACGTCGACCTGGGCGGTCGCCGGGAAGTCGGGCGTGAAGAAGACGTCCCCGACGGGTGCCAGGTCCGTGGAGTACACGTCCACCAGCGGTGCCCCCGGGCCGGTGGTGGCCACCACCTTCTCGACCGAGGCGCCCGGCGTGCGGGTGTTCCACGCCATCCAGCCGTCGCCGAGACGGGGCTGCGACGTGTCGGTCGCCGACGCCGACACCAGCGTGGCCGGGCCGCCGAGCGCGCGGGTCCAGATGCCGGCCGACGAGCCGTCGCGGGCCACCTCGGTGTACGCGACGCGGCCGGCCGAGACGTCGGGGTTGAGGCGCAGCGGGCCGTTCGCCTCGGGCACGACCTCGGTGCCGCGGCCGGGGCCGAGGATCGTCGTCGTGCTGGTGGACAGGTCACGCAGGTAGATGGCGCTGCGGGTCACGCCGCCGCTCGTGGTCGTCTCGTCCCACACCACGCGCTGGCCCGAGATGGACACGCGCGGTCCGATGGTGCCGGACGTGCGGTGGATCGCCCGTGGTGGTCCACCGCTGGCCAGGTCGGCCACCCAGACCGCGTTGTTCCCGCTGAACGGATCGGACGACGACCATGCGGCGAGGGTGCCGCTGAGCGCCACGGCCGTGCTCGGGTTGCTGTTGGGATCGACGAACGTGAAGTTGACCAGGTCGCAGGGCAGCACGCAGCTGGCCAGGGCGAACTGGTAGTAGCCGTCCGGTCCCGGGCACACCGTGGTGGCCACGACCCGGCTGCCGTCGATCGCCGGCTGGCGCGTGCCGCGGCCGCCGACGGGGAAGCAGTCGCCGGCGGTGGGCGCGGCCACGACCCTGCCGGACGCGTCGACCACCGAGAACAGGGTGCCGTTGTCGAGCGTGATGACCGACGTGCCGCCGCTCTGGGCGACGCCGACGTCGAACGACCCCGACGATGTGGTCATCACGTCGACGAACGACGGTTGCGTCGACGGCAGCGTGAACCGCACGAGCTGGCGGCCCGACCCGTCGGCCCCGGGGTAGAGCCCGTTCGAGGTGGCCAGGATGTCGCCGCTCATGTCGACGGAGAGCCGGTTCGTGCTCGAGTAGGGGAACGCCAGAGGGTTCACGTCGGTGGCGAACACGTCGAGGACGGCGCGCGACGCCGTCGACCGGGCCCGCACGACGGTGCGACCGGGATCGCCGGGTCCCGCCACCTCGGACCACGCGGTCCACTGCCCGCTGGCCACCGGCCAGGGCTCGCCGGTGCCGACGTCGGCCACGAGGGTCTCGTTGCCGCTGGTCAGGTCGCGGGACCACACCGAGGCGGTGGTGCCGCCCTTGCGCCGGTCGACCTGGGTGAACACGACGCGGTTGCTGTCGATGTCGGGGTTGTAGCGCTCGACGCCCGTCGGGGCGCGGCCGCCGCCCTTCGGCCTGTCGCCGCCCTTGACCTTGTCGCGTCCGTCCTTGTCGCGTCCGTCCTTGTCCCGTTCGTCCTTGCCCCCGTGCGACTGGTCCTGCTTGTCGCTGCCGGTCGACGCGCGTACCTGGGCCGGTAGAACGGTCAAGGTCATCCCGACCGTGCCGAGCACGGCCAGGCGCCAGAGGTGCCTGCTCGCCATCGTCTGCCCTCCTCGCGGGTCCGCCCCGCGCGAGATCCCCAAGGGGAGTCGAGATGCCCGCATCCCGACGGAGGCATCGTCGGCCAGTCCCGACGGCTCGTCAAGCGTTCCGTCAGGACATTGTGGTGATGTTGGACGATTCGTCACTCGGCGCGCGCCGAGCAGGCGGGCCGGCGTCGCTGCGTGACGCGTCGGTCAGGCCTTGGCCTGCTCGACGAGACGGCGAGCGATGACCTTCAGGCAGAGCGTCTCGTCGGCCCCTTCGAAGATCGACAGCACGCGGGCATCGACGAACAAGC
This sequence comes from Actinomycetes bacterium, assembly GCA_031423915.1. GTDB lineage: Bacteria > Actinomycetota > Acidimicrobiia > Acidimicrobiales > Ilumatobacteraceae > JANMAT01. The sequence goes on from JANPGL010000582.1 coordinate 11,176, forward strand.
GGCTCACCGGGTACTCCTCGGCGTAGCCCATGCCGCCGTGGATCTGCATGGCTTCGCGGGTGACCCACTCCGCGGCCTTGCACACGTAGGCCTTGACCATCGAGGCCTCCATGGCGCCCTGGCCTTTCGCCATGAGCGTCGCCACCTCGTACGAGAACTGGCGGGACGCCTGGATGATGATGGCCATGCGGGCCAGCTTCACGCGCGTGAGCTCGTACTCGCCGATGGGGTGGCCGAACACCTTGCGGTTCCCCGCGTACTCGCGCGCCGCCTCGTACGCCGCCTGCATGACCCCCACGGCGCGGGCTGCGGTCTGGAGGCGGCCGTTCTCGAAGCCCTCCATCTGGAGGTAGAAGCCTTTGCCGAGACCGGCCTCACCGCCGATTAGCGACGACTCGGGCACCCACCACGTCTCGAACGACAGCTCGTAGCTGTGCATGCCGCGGTAGCCGATGGTGTCGATGGGGCGACCTTCGAGCTTGCCGCCGCCGGGCTGGGTCTGCACGAATCCGTGCCCCTCGCCGCGCTCCTTGGGCACGAAGAACATCGACAGGCCGCGGTGCGTCTTGGACCGATCGGGATCGGTGCGGGCCAGCACGAGCAGCACGTCGGCCCGCGCCGCGAACGTGCACCAGGTCTTGACGCCGTTGATGACCCAACCGGCCTCGCCGCCCGGACCCTCGCCCCGGGTGGCGGTCACCTTCAGCCCGGCCACGTCGCTGCCGAAGTCGGGCTCGGTCACGGCGACGGCCCCCATCACCTCGGCGGTGGCCAACTTGGGTAGCCAGTGCTGCTTCTGCTCCTCGGTGCCGCCCTTCACGAGCGCCCGGGTCAGGATCTCGGGACGCGTGATGAGGGAGCCGCCGATCCCGAGCGACGCCCGGCTCAGCTCCTCGGTGGCCACCACCATGCCCATGTAGTCGCCGGCGCCTCCGGCCGCATAGCCGCCGTACTCCTCGGGCACCGACAGGCCGAACGCGCCGAGCTCGCCCAGCCCGGCGATGACCGCCTCGGGCACGTCCTCGTTGTAGCGGTGGACGTGCTCGGCCGCGGGGCGGATGACGTCGTCGGCGAACCGACGGAACGTGTCCTGCACCATCTCGAAGTCGGGGTCCAGATGACGTGGGGTGTCGAGCCCGGCCAGCGACGACAGGAACGCCGAGTCGCGGTAGGTGGCCATGAACTCGTGGGCGCCGTGCAGGGCACCCGCCTCGAGGCCCCAGCTCGCCTCGCGACCGAGCAGGCGGCCGGCGATCTCGGCGGCGGCGTCGGCCACGAACGCGCACGTGGTCAGCGCCTCGGCCTCGCCCTTGCCGCCGTAGTCGAGCATCGATCGCGCCGTCTCGACGGCGGCCGAGGCGTGGGCCAGGTCGTAGGCCAGCACCTGGTGGGCGTCGGGGCCGCCGCCCGCGGCGAGCTCCCGCACCCCTCGCCCGACGACGCGGGCGCAGAGTTCGACGACGGACGCGGCAGCGGTGAGATCGGGGGCGACGGCCATCGGCGCAGCGTATGACCGACGTCGCAGGCGACCAAAGCCCAACCGCCCGAAATCCCGTGGGCGTGGCATGCGACACTGCGCAGCGTGCACGTGTGCGTCTACTGCGGCTCCAGCCCCGGGTTCGATCCCGTCTACCGGGAGGCGGCCGTCGCGCTCGGTGCCGGTCTGGCGATGGCGGGGCACGGCCTCGTCTACGGCGGCGGCCACGTGGGCCTCATGGGCACGGTCGCCGACGCCGTGCTGGCGGGCGGCGGCGAGGTGGTCGGTGTCATCCCCGAGGCGTTGCGCGCCCGTGAGCTGGCGCACCTGGGCCTGACCGAGCTGGTCGTCACCGGCTCGATGCACGAGCGCAAGGCGATCATGGTCGAGCGGGCGGACGCGTTCGTGGCGCTCCCCGGCGGCTTCGGCACGTTCGACGAGCTGTTCGAGACCCTCACCTGGCTCCAGCTCGGCATCCACGCCAAGCCGATCGTGCTCTTCGACGTCGACGGCTTCTTCGAGCCGCTCCTGGCGCTCGCCGATCGGGCGGTCGACGCCGGCTTCCTCAAACCCGCCCACCGGGCGGCAGCGCAGCGCGCCACCACCGTCGCCGAGGTGCTGGCGGCGCTGGCCGTGCCGGCCCCGCCACCCCATCCCAAGTGGCTGTCGGTCGAGCCGTGAGCGCGTCGAGCGCGTCACCCTTCCCGGCACAGCCGGCCGGTGTGCCGTGGCCGACGGAGGCCTGGCCCACGGGAGAGCCGTCGTCGGCCGTGCGCGACGCGGTCGAGGAGCTGACGTCGCGCTGCCTGGCCGAGCCCGACACGTACGGGCTGCACCTGGCGCTGGTGGTGGTGCAGGGCGGGCGGCTGGTGGCCGAGTCGTACGGGCCGACGGCCGGGCCCGACTCGGCGCTCGTGTCGTGGTCGATGGCCAAGAGCGTCACCCACGCGGCCGTCGGTGTGTGCGTGCGCGACGGCGTCCTGCGCGTCGACGAACCGGCGCCGGTGCCCGAGTGGGCCGGCGACGCCCGGTCGGCCATCACGCTCGACCACCTGCTGGCCATGTGCGACGGACTCGACTTCGTCGAGGACTACGTCGATGCCGACCGGTCCGACGTCATCGAGATGCTCTTCGGCGCCGGGCAGGCCGACGTGGCGGCGTTCGCAGCCGCCCGGTCGCTCGCCCACGAGCCGGGCACCGTGTGGAACTACTCGTCGGGCACGACGAACATCGTCGCCCGCATCGTCGGCGACGCCGTGGCTCGCCGCGCCGGGGCCCGCACGCCGACCGAGCGTGGCGAGGCGATGCGGGCGTTCCTGCGCGACGAGCTGTTCGGCCCGATCGGGATGCGATCGGCCGACCCGCGCTGCGACGAGGCCGGCACGTTCGTCGGCTCGTCGTTCGTGTACGCCACGGCCCGCGACTTCGCCCGTTTCGGTCTCCTGCACCTGCGCGACGGGGTGTGGGACGGTCGGCGACTGCTGCCCGAGGGGTGGTGCGAGTACGCCCGCACGCCGGCCATGGCGCCGGTCCCGCCCGACGAGGGCTCGTACGGCCGCCACTGGTGGCTCCACACGATGTACGGCGTGCCCGGGGGTTTCGGCGCCCACGGCTTCGAGGGCCAGTACACGATCGTCGCCCCCGACCGCGACCTGGTGGTCGTGCGGTTGGGCAAGACGCCGGCCGATCGCCAACCGGCCCTGTTGCCCCTGCTCAGGCGAGTGCTGGCCGCCGCCGCGGGCTGAACCTGGATCGGGCATGTCCCCCCGTCGACACGGAACGTGCGAGGCTGTCGGACGTGCCCGCCGCTGCTGATTCGCGCGCGCTCAGGCGTCCGGGCTCGGCCCGGTGCCTCTCGCGGCCGATAACCGCCCGAAGGGTGGTGTTCCGCACCATCAAGCTGGTGGCGGGCGTGCTGCTGGTCATCTTCGCGGGCCCGTGGGCCATCCGGACCGGCCGTCAGAAGTTCACCGAGCTGGCCAAGGTCAACCTGTGGCTGCTCCTCGTCGGCCTCGTGCTCGAGGTCGCCGCGCTGATCGCGTACTCGTTCCTCACCCGCGCCGCGCTGCCGAGGCGCAGCGTCCCGGTGCAGACCCTGGTTCGCATCCAGTTCGCCACGAAGGCGCTCACCAACGTGGTCCCGGCCGGTAGTGCCGCGGGGTCGGCGCTCGGCTACCAGCTGCTCACCTCGGCCGGGGTGGTCGGTTCGGACGCCGGCTTCGCGCTCGTCACCGTGGGGCTCGGGTCGGCTCTCGTGCTGAACGTCCTGCTCTGGCTCACCCTGCTCGTGTCCATCCCGCTGGCAGGGTGGAACCCGTTGTACGTCACGCTGGCCCTCATCGGGCTGTTCGTTTTCGGCGTGATGGGCGGCGTGATCTTCGCCCTCATGCGCGGCCAGGACGCGGCGGAGCGGTGGGTGCGCTCGGTCGCCCGTCGTGTCCGGTTCCTCGACGAGGACCGCATGGGCGAGCTGGTGGGCCGGCTGGCCCGGCGCCTGCGCGACCTGGTGGCCGACCGCGAGCTGCTCGGCCGCCTCGTCGTGTGGGCCAGCCTCAACTGGCTGCTCGATGCCGCTGCGCTCTGGGTGTTCTTCCGGGCGTTCGGTGCCTCGGTGCGTCCCGACTCGCTGCTGGTGGCGTTCTGCGCGGGGAACGTGATGGCGGCCATCCCGATCATGCCCGGTGGCCTCGGCCAGTTCGACGCCACGCTCATCACGATCATGAGCTCGTTCGGGTACGGCGGTGTCGCCGCCGTGGCCATCGTCCCGTACCGCGTCGCCCAGTACCTGTTGCCGATCCCGGTCGGCGGCATCTGCTACCTGTCGCTTCGCCTCGGCCCGTGGCGGATCGACACCCATCATCGGCTGCGCCGTCTGGAGGACGAGGCGGCCGAGGTGCTGGAGACCGGCGAGAGCGTCTACGACTGGGCCGAGCGCTACGGCGTGCGGGTCCCCGTGGCGGGCCGCGACGGGCACCCCGCGGGGCATCGCCCGCACGAACCCGCTCCGTGACCGGCCACGCACACCCGGAGATACCCTGACGTTCGGCGGCCAACTCTCCGAACGGCGGAACCACGGACACGTCCCCCATGCTCTCTTCGACGCGTCGACGACACTCGCAGCTGCGGCTGGTGGCCTCCTTCGCGCTCGCCAGTCTCGTGCCGATCGTGCTGCTCGGCTACGTGATCGTCGGGCAGTTGCGCGACGCCAGCGAGGCGCAGGGGATCGCCGCCTACCAGAACGCCACCCAGGCGCTGCTGACCCCGGTGACGAAGGTGCTGCAGGAGGTCGACGACCTCGAGGCCCCGCTGCCGCCCCAGGTCCTGACCACGCTCGAGGCCGCCCGCGACTATGTGATCGCCGGACGCCCGGGCATCCGGCTCCGCTACCTCACACCCGAGGGTCGAGTGTCCTACAGCTCCGTGGCGGGCGAGCAGACGACGGTGCCCCGCACCGGTTGGACGATGCCCGTCGGTGACCGGTCGTGGCGCGGAGCCCAGCCCGCAACCGAGAACCTTCCCGAGGCGGTCGGACCGCTGGTCGTCTCGCTCGACTGCCTGCGCGACGTCAGCCTGCGCGTCGGCTGGATCGAGATCACCGCACCGCGGTCGCTCGTGACCGGATCGGCCGACGTGGAGTACCGGGGCGAGCGGCGCCGGCTCGTCGGCGGCCTGGTCTCCCTGTGGGCGCTGATGATCCCCATCTTCTGGTCGGTCTCGCGCCGGCTGAAGCGCCAGGTCGACGAGAACGAGCGCCTCGCCCAGCACGACGCCCTCACCGGGCTGCCGAACCGGACGCTGCTGGCCAGCCGGCTCACCGAAGCACTCACGGAGTCGGTGCAGCAGCAGTCGGTCGTGGGTCTCATGCTCATCGACCTCGACGACTTCAAGGACGTCAACGACACGCTCGGACACCAGGCCGGCGACGTCCTCCTCCAGCACGTGTCGCAGCGCATCGCCGGCGCGGTTCGTCCGGGCGACACGGTGAGCCGCCTCGGCGGCGACGAGTTCGCCGTGGTGGTCGCCAACGCCCAGCACCCGAGCGTCATCTCGGGCGTGGCCGAGCGGTTGCTCGACGCGCTCGAGCGCCCGGTGCAGATCGGCGAGGTCCAGGTGACGCCGGGAGCCTCCATCGGCATCGCCCTGTCGCCCGACCACGGCGCCACCGTCGACGTCCTCATGCAGCGCGCCGACATCGCCATGTACGCGGCCAAGGCCGGCGGGCTGGGCCGTCGCACCTACTCGCCGACGATCGACTCGCACAGCCCGTCGCGCCTCGGCCTCACGTCCGAGCTGCGCGCCGCCCTGCGGACCGACGACCAGATCGACCTCGTCTCCAGCCCATCGTCGACGCCCGCACGGGTGCCGTGATCCAGATGGAGACGCTGGTGCGCTGGAAGCACCCCCAGCGCGGTGAGCTGCTCCCGATGGAGTTCCTCGAGATGGCCGAGCGCTCGGGGCTGGTGGCCCAGCTCACCGAACGCACACTGGCCGTGGCGCTGCGCCAGCTGCGCACATGGCTCGACGCCGGTCTCGAGGTCCGAGTCGGCGTGAACCTGTCGTCGATCGTGCTGCAGGACCACACGCTGCCCGGCCAGATCGCCACCGCGATGAACCACCTGCGCATCCCGCCCGCGCTCCTCGAGTTCGAGGTGACCGAGACCAGCCTGCTCATCGAGCCGGACACCGTGATGGTGCTGCTGCGCCAACTCCGGTCGCTCGGCTCGACCGTGGCGCTCGACGACTTCGGTTCGGGCTACTCGTCGCTCACCCATCTGCGCAGCCTCGAAGCCGACGCGCTCAAGATCGACCGCCAGTTCGTGCAGCACGTGCTCACGTCGGCCAGCGACGCCAAGATCGTGGCATCGGTCATCGAGCTGGCCCACCAGCTCGGCATGACCGTGACGGCCGAGGGCGTCGAGACCGCCGGTCAAGCCCAGCACCTGGCCATGGCCGGCTGCGACAAGCTCCAGGGCTACTACCTGGCCCGTCCGCTGCCGGCCCACGCCGCCACGGCCCTGCTGCGCGAGCGGAACCGCACGGAAGCCGCGGCGGCGGCGAGCGCGGCGGACACCGCCGCCGCCACCGCCGCCACCGCGGCCGCCACCGCCGGCTGAGCCGGGTTGCCGTGCCGCGGCGGCGCGGTGGCAGACTCGTCGCCATGACCGTGCACGAGCGCCCTTTCGGCCGCCATCTCGAGGACTTCACCGTCGGCGACGTCTACAAGCACTGGCCCGGCAAGACGATCACCGAGTACGACGACCACCTGTTCTGCATGATCACGATGAACCACCACCCGCTGCACACCAACGCGTGGTTCGCCGAGCACGAGAGCGTCCAGGGCCGCAACGTGGTGGTGGGCAACCTGGTGTACTCGCTGGTGCTGGGCATGAGCGTGCCCGACGTGTCGGG
>JANPGL010000583.1:0-5981 GCA_031423915.1 Actinomycetes bacterium
CCGCCACCCCCCCCCCCGGCCGTCACGACCCGAACGATGTCACTGCCAGCTGGACCCCATCGACTGCGGCATCGGCGCCACCTTGGCGGCCACCACCGTGGTGGTCGCCGCCTGGGCGCTCGCGCCCGCCCCGATCATCCCGGCAGCTCCCGCCGCCACCACCAGCACCACGATTCCCTTGCGAATGCGCTTCATGAACAGGTCTCCTTGTTGTTCTCCGCCGTACGGAGACCAACGTAGGACTGGCTCGGCGCGAGGGGAACCGACCAGACGATCCTTTGCCCACTACGTGAGCCACCGACCACCCGCCGTGGGAAAGTTGCCCGTTCGTTTACGGAGCACGCTCACTAGCGGTCACTTCGCTCACGATGCGCCCATCGGCCAACACGGTGCGCAGGATCTCGCCCGGCCGCACGTCGTCGATCGAACGCACGGCTCGACCGTCGGGACCGAGGGTGATCGACCAGCCTCGGGCCATGGCGACCACTGGGTCGACCGCCGCCACCCGGGCGGCGGCCAGGTCGAGGTCGGCCTGGGCGTTGCGGAGGACGGCGGGTGCCACGGTGGCCACCCGGTGGGCGCGCAGTCCGGTGCGGGCCTCCTCGCCGTCGAGCCGGCGCCGGCTGGCCGCCACCACCCTCCCGGCGCGCACCCGCAGGCGCTCGTCGGCCACCGCCACGGCCGCCTCGGTACGCCGCGACACCTGGCGGGCCCGGTCGTGGACGCGCCGCTCGTGGACATCGAGGCGGTTGGCGGCGCTCCCGACGACGCCCGCCCACGCATGCTCGGCGCGCAGGTGGGTGTCGCGCACCCGGGTCACCAACGCGGCGGCGCAGGCGGTGGGGGTCTTGTGGGCACTGTGGGCCACGTCGTCGGCGATGGCCCGGTCGATCTCGTGGCCGAGGCCGGTCCACACCGGCACGGGCGCCGTGGCGATGGCCCGGGCGATCCGCTCGTCGTCGAACGTGGCCAGGTCGGTGCGCGAGCCGCCGCCGCGCACCACCAGGACCACGTCGGGCCGGCGCCGGTAGAGCGCGGCGAGGGCGGCGCAGATGCCGTCGACCGCACCCTCGCCCTGCACCGTCGTGTGCGCCACCAGCAGCTCGAAGCCGATGCCGCTCGCCTCGAGCTCGTGGGTGAGGTCGGCCCAGGCGGCCGAGCCGACGCTGGTGACCACCCCGATGCGCAGCGGGGCGGCGGGCAGGCGGCGCTGCTTGTTGGCGTCGAGCAGCCCTTCGGCCACGAGGCGGCGCAGCAGCTGGTCGCGCTCGGCGGCGAGCAGCCCCAGGGTGTACGTCGGGTCTAGGCCGTCCATGACCAGGCTGAGCCGGCCGCTCGGCCCGTAGAAGTCGAGCCGGGCATGGATGCGCACGGCCAGCCCGTTCTCGAGCCGCATGCGGTGCTTGGCCAGCATGCCGCGCATGCGGGCCAGCGTGCCCGCCCACAGCGCGACGGGGATGGTCGACTGGCCGCCGCCCTCCCCGCGCTCGGTCAGGTTGAAGTACACGTGCCCGTTCGACCGCTGCTGGAGCCCCTGGATCTCGCCGCGCACCCACACACCGTCGAGGAAACCCTTCTTCAGGACCGCCTTGATGGCCTCGGCCAGCTCGCCGACGGTGAACGTCGGGTCGGATCCGTCGTCGTAGTCGAGGTCGAGCGAGGGCTGGCTCACGGCGGCAGGCTACGCGTCGGCTCGGCGTTAGGCCCCGAGCCCGCGCAGCCCGAGCGAGAGCACCTCGCCCTCTTCCGGCGGGTCGAGCTCGATGCCGCGCTGGCTGCGCAGCTCTTCCAGCTTGGCGATGGGTCGCTCGAGCTGGCGGCGGCGCGGGCCACTGAGCTCGTCGTAGGCGCGCTGGGCGGACTCGAGCCGCTTGCCCATGGCATCGAGCGACGCGGTGAACTTGCCCCACTGCTGCTCGAAGCTGCCGAGCACCTTGAGGATCTCGTCGGACGTCTGCTCGATGAGGAAGTTCTCGTGGGCCTGGCGGATGACGCCGAGCAGCGCGAACAGCGTGAGCGGCGAGCAGAGCACGACCTTCTGGCGCAGCGCTTCGTCCATGAGCGACCCGTCGCTCTCGTGGATGAACATCGAGATGGTCTCGTTGGGCAGGAACAGCAGCACGTAGTCGACGCTGCGGCGGTCACCCTGGTGGGCGTAGTCGCGCTTGGCCAGCTCTTTGACGCGCAGCCGCACGTCTCGCAGGAAGGCGTCGCGGTAGGCCGAACGTTCGGCCTCGGTGGTGGCCTCGAGGTGGCGCACGTACGCGGCCAGCGGGAACTTCACGTCGAGGTAGAGCACCTGGCCCTTGGGCAGTTCGAACGTGAAGTCGGGCAGACCGGTGCCGCCCTCGACCTTGGTCTGCTTGCGGTAGTTGACGTTCTCGACGAAGCCGGCGAGACGCAGCACGTCTTCGGCCATGCGCTCGCCCCACTGGCCGCGCGCTTTGGGGCTGGCCAGCGCCTCTCGCAGACCGGCCGCCGTGGCCGACAGTGCCTGGGTGGTCTCGGTGTGGGCGGCCAGCGCGGCCGAGACCTCGCCGAACGACTGGGTGGACGACTTGCCGAGCTGCTGCACCTGCTCGGCAACGCGGCTCAGCTCGAGCCGGAGGTGGCCGGCCATCTGGTCGAGTCGGGCGTCGATGACGTCCTTCTTGGCGCCCAGCTCCTGCTGGCTGGCGGCCGTTACGGCGGCCAGCTGCTCGCGCCCGGCGGCCAGCACGTTGGCCAGCTCCTGCTGGGCGGCGGCCTGCTGCGAACCGAACATCTCGCGCTGGAGCACGGCCGACTGCTGGAGGGCCGCCTGGACCGCGGCGTCGCGCTCGGCGGCGGCGAACTGGCGGGTCTCGGCCAGCGCCCGCTGCAGCGCGTCCTGCGTGGCCTGGACCGCTTGGGCGGCCTGGGCGGCGGCGACGGCGGGGTCGGGTGCGGCGGGTGTGCGCTGCACGAGCACGACCACGGCGGCGGCGAGGGCCACCACCAGGATCACGAGGAGCACGAGCACGGCGTTCATGCCGTCCACGATGCCAGGGGGGTGTGACAGGGTTCGTGATGGTGCCGCCCACCAGGCGCGACGGCGCCGACCGGGCCAGCGGTCACACCGCCAGCGCGGCCCGTTCCAGGTCGTGCGCCTCGCCGTCCTCGTAGCGGCCGGAGCCGGTCCAGCGCACGGCCCCCGTCCGGTCGACCAGGAAGAGCGCCACGGTGGACCGGTCGATGATGCCCAGCGGGGTGGCCAGCCGGCTCACGTCGCCGTACACCGTGAGGGTTCGCCGGAGCACCTCGGGATTGCGGATCGCCGCTGCCATCCCACCGTCGATCATCCGGCGCACGGGCTTCCAGACCCGCTCGATCACCGGCACCTCGTAGAACCGGAAGCCGGGGTCGGCGGCGGCCCGTTCCTCGCACCACGGACCCCACGAGTCGACCAGCGACTGCTGCTCGCGGCGGAACGCCACCACCACCAGGTTCCGCTCGCCCTCGAAGGCGCCGGGCAACGTGACGTCGCGGCCCTCGAGGTCGCGCGCCTTGATCGTGGGGAACAGCTCGTGGGCTTGGCCGATCGTCATGCCCGATCCGTACCCCGCCCGGGGTGCGCCCACTCGTCAGTCGCCGGCCACGGGCGTGGTCTCGCCCGTGAACGTGCGGTACAGCTCGGCGTACAGCCCACCGGCGGCCATCAGCTCCTCGTGGGTGCCGCGCTGCACGATGCGCCCGTCGTCGATCACGCAGATCAGGTCGGCGTCGCGGATGGTCGACAACCGGTGGGCGATCACGAGCGACGTCCGCCCCGCCAGCGCTCCGTCGAGCGCCCGCTGGACGAGCACCTCGTTCTCGGCGTCGAGGTGGCTGGTCGCCTCGTCGAGGATCATGATCGCCGGGTCCTTCAGCAGCAGGCGGGCGATGGCCAGGCGCTGCTTCTCCCCTCCCGACAGGCGGTAGCCGCGCTCGCCCACGACCGTGTCGTACCCCTCGGGCAACGCCGCGACCACGTCGTGGATCTGGGCGCCGCGGCAGGCCGCTTCGAGCTCGGCCTGGGTGGCACCCGGGTTCGCGTAGCGCAGGTTCTCGGCCACCGACACGTGGAACAGGTGCGGGTCCTGCGACACCACGCCCACGGCGTCGCGCAGCGAGGCGTGGGTGAGGTCGCGCACGTCGTGCCCGTCGATCCGCACGGTGCCCTCGGTGACGTCGTAGAGCCGGGGCACGAGCGACGCGATGGTCGACTTGCCGGCGCCCGAGGGCCCGACGAGGGCCACCATCTGGCCCTGGTCGACCGTGAGGTCGATGTCGTGGAGCACCTCGACGTTCGGTTCGGACGACAGCTCGCCTGACCCGCCGGGCGACTCCAGCGAGGCCACGCTGACGGCGCTGGCCGCCGGGTAGCGGAACGACACGTGCTCGAGCTGCAGGCGACCCGTCGGCGCCACCAAGGCCACCGCGCCCGGTCGGTCGGCCAGGTTCACGGGCGCGTCGAGCACTTCGAACACGCGCTCGAAGCTGACGAGCGCGGTCATCAGGTCGACGCGGGCGTTGGTCAGCGACGTCAACGGGCCGTAGATGCGCCCGACGAACGCCGCCATGGCGGTGAGCGTGCCGATGCTGATGGCCCCCGAGATCACCCGCTGGGCGCCGATGCCGTACACCGCGGCGGCGCCGAGTGCGGCGACCAGACCGAGGGCCACGAAGAACACCCGGCCGTACATGGCCGACCTGATGCCGGTGTCGCGCACCTCGCGCGCCCGACCCGAGAACAGCGACGCCTCGTCCTCGTAGTCGCCGTAGAGCTTCACGAGCTGGGCGCCCGACACGTTGAAGCGCTCGTTCATCTGGTTGTTCATCTGCGCGTTCAGGTTCATCTGGTCGCGACTGATGGCCTGCAGCCGGCGTCCTACCCGCTTGGCCGGGATGATGAACAACGGCAGCACGACGAGGGCCAGCAGGGTGATCCGCCACTCGAGCACGAGCATGGCGGCGAGCGTGGTGGCCAGCACGATCACGTTCGACACGACCGAGCCGAGCGTGCCCGTGACCGCGTTCTGGGCGCCGACGACGTCGTTGTTGAGCCGGCTCACAAGCGCGCCCGTCTGGGTGCGGGTGAAGAAGGCCAGCGGCATCCGCTGGACCTTGTCGAACAGCGCGCTCCGGAGCTCGTAGATGAGGCCCTCGCCGATGCGGGCCGACCACCACCGCTGGCCGATCCCGAGCAGGGCGTCGCCGAGCGCCACGGCGACCGTGGCGGCGGCCAGCGTCCAGGCGAGACGGCGGTCACCTTGGGGGATGGCCCGGTCGATGATGGAGCGGGCCAGCAGCGCCGGGGCGAGCCCGATGACGGCGTCGACGGCGATGGTGGCGACGAACAGCAGGATCTCGGTGCGGTGCGGCCGGGCGAAGGTCCAGGCGCGCCGGGCGATGGCGCGGTCGAAGTGCTTGCCCTTCACCGCGTCTGCGTCGCGGCCGAGAGCCATGTGGGGACCCATGCGCATGGGCACCGAGGGTAGAGCCGCCTGACCGGAACCCCACCACTCCACCTACCATGCCCCGATCATGCGGCGACTGGTTGTGGTGGTCGCGGTCGCGCTCACGGCGGCCGGGTGCGGATCGGTCGAGGTGGCCACCCGGCTCGACGGCACGCGGCCCGTGGCGGCCGCTCCGACGACGTCGTCGGCGCCGGACTCGGGGGTCACGCTCCCCGCCCGCGTGACGTCGCCCACCGCCCCGTCGACCGGCACGACGGCGTCGAGGGTGACGCCGGGCACCACCGCGACGCCTGCCACCACCGTGGCGACGCCGCCGGCTCCGGCTCCCGCGCCGCTGGCCTGGTCGTCCTGCGGCACGCGGCTGCAGTGCGCCAAGCTCACCGTCCCGAAGGACTACACCGACCTCACCAAGGGCACCCTCGACCTCTTCCTCAAGAAGCGGTCGGCCGACCAGAAGAGCAAGCGCATCGGCTCGCTGCTGGTGAATCCCGGCGGGCCCGGCGT
>JANPGL010000584.1:0-10499 GCA_031423915.1 Actinomycetes bacterium
CCGTTCCCGCTCGTCGTCGACGGCGTGGTCGTGCCCGAGCACGTGCAGCACACCGTGCACGACGAGCAGCGCCAGCTCGTCGTCGGCAGAGCCCGCGTGCTCAGGAGCCTGGGCCACCGCCACCTCCGGGCACACGACGACGTCGCCGAGGAGCAGCGGCAGGTCACCGGCGTCGGGTGGCGCGCGGTCCGGGCCGACCGAACGCGGCGGCAGGCTGGCCACCTCCACGTCGCCCGCGTCGATGGGGAAGGCCAGCACGTCGGTCGGGCCCGTCTTGCCCATGAACTGCTCGTTGAGCTCGGCCATCTCGTCACGGCCGACGAACATGATCGAGAGCTCGGCGTGACCTCGCACCCCCTCGGCGGCCAGCACCGCCTGAGCCAACGACTGCCACCGGACGATGTCGACCACGACGACGTCCTGCTCGTCGGCCACGAACACCTCGGGGTCGCCCTCGCCGCCGACCCGGCGCGGGTGACCAAGCCGCGGTCGCGGTCGGTCAGGCATGTCGCCCATGGTCCTCCTCGGCCGGCACGCCGCGGGCGGCCTCGCTGCGGCGGACGTCGGCACGTTCGTAGGCCGCCACGATGTCGGCCACGATGCGATGACGGACGACGTCTGCGCCGGTGAGGTGGACGAACCCGAGGCCGTCGATGCCGGCGAGCACCGGCTCGAGGCCGAGGAGCCCCGAGCGACCGCCCGGCACGTCGACCTGGGTGGTGTCGCCGGTGACCACGACGCGCGAGCCGAACCCGATGCGGGTGAGGAACATCTTCATCTGTTCGGGCGTCGTGTTCTGGGCTTCGTCGAGGATGATGAAGCTGTTGTTCAGCGTCCGGCCGCGCATGAACGCCAACGGTGCCACCTCGATGGTCTGTCGCTCGAGCAGCTTCGCCGCCCCCTCGGGCTCGACCATGTCGTAGAGCGCGTCGTACAGGGGCCGCAGGTACGGGTCGACCTTGGCCATGAGGTCACCGGGCAGGAAGCCCAGGCGCTCGCCGGCCTCGACCGCCGGCCGGGTGAGGACGATGCGCTGCACCTGCTTTGCCTGGAGCGCCTGGATGGCCAGCGCCACGGCGAGCCAGCTCTTGCCCGTTCCGGCCGGGCCGAGGGCGAACGTGATGACGTTGGCCCGGACGGCGTCGACGTACCGCTTCTGCCCGGCGGTCTTGGGCCGAACCGTGCGACCCTTGGCGGCGCGCAGCACCTCGTCGGTGAACACCTCGCTCGGGCGCTCGGCGGCGCGCACCATGTCGATCGATCGGCCGAGCGCGGCAGGGTCGAGTGCGTGGCCCTGCTGCAGGAGCAGCACGAGCTCCTCGAACAGGTGCGCCACCTGGGCGGCGTCGGGGCCTACGATCGCCACCTCATTGCCGCGGACGACGATGTCGGTCCCGGGGAACGAGCGCTCGATCTGGCGCAGGTGCTCGTCCCGCTGGCCGACGAGCGGCGACATGAGGTGATTGCCGGGCACGGTGACCGCGGCGCGCGCCACCGTCACGAACGGCGGGCGCGGGCGGCCCGTGGTCGTCTGGTCATCGTCGGTCGGCAGGCACAGCTCACGGCAGGGTTCACCTCCCTCCATGCTACTGCCCGCCCGGTCGGCTCCGGCGGCCGGTTGGGGGGAGCCTCCCGAAGGGGCCGACACGGAACGCGAGGGAAATCTCGCGCGCCGGCGTCATGACAGCTCGGTGACGACGTTTCTACGATCGTGCGACGGACGAACGGCGACGAAGGGCGACACGGTCTCGCCTCCCGCCTGCACGTCGCGCTGCCCGTCGCGGGCCTCGCAGTCGCCGCGCCGCTGGCCGGCACCGCGATCCCCCGCCCGGCCGTGCTGCCGGCCTCGACCGCCGCCCTCGGCGCCACCGCCGTGGCGCTTCTTGCCCTCGCCTGGCGGGTGCTGCGCGATCGCCGGGCGCCGCTGTGGTGGTGGCTCGGCCTGGCTGCCGCGGCGGACGCGGCCCTCGCCGTGCGGGCGGCCGGCGCGGACGCTCCCGTTCCTCCCGGTGCGGTCGGCGCCCTGGTCAGCGCCGTGGCGCTGGCCTCGACCTTCGGCGCCGCGGCGGAGCTGCGCGGCTCCGAGCGACGCTGGTGGAGGGAGTGGGCGGCGGACGCCGCGACCCTCGGCCTCATCGCGGCGTTGGGTGGCCTCGTCGCGCTGCGGGAGCCCTCCGCCGGCGTGGGCGTGCTCGTGGAAGTCGGCTTGGCGGGAGCAGCGCTCGGGGTGGCCATACCCGTCGTCGGCGCGCTCCGGCGCCCGCTCGGGACACGGCTGGCGCCGGCCCTGCTGCTGGCCGGCACGCTCGTCCGGTTCGGCGGCCACCTGGTCGGGGCCCTGCGGATCGACGGCCGCGTCACCGTCGACGCCGGCCTGCCGGGCGTGGCGGCCGCCGCCGTGGCTCTCCCGCTTCTCGCGCTCGCCGTCCTGCCGGCAGACGCGGTCGGTGTGTGCCTCGGGGAGGAACGGGCGCGTCCCCGTCTCCGACGGACCGCCGGCCGCCTCACCCCGCCAGCGGTGTCGACGGTGGCGGTGGTGGCGATGCTCGCCGTCGGCCCCCTCCGCCCGGACACCGGCGGTCGCGTCACGATCGGGGTCCTGGCCGTGAGTGCGGTGGCGTTGTCCGTCGCCCGGCTCGTGCGGGCGGTGACCACGGGCGATCGCGCCCGGCGGGCCCTGGCGCGCGCCGTCGGGCACGACCGGCTCACCGGGTTGCCCGGGCGCGACCAGGTGGAGGAGCGGCTGCTGGCCGCACTCGAGGACCGGGATGGGCGCGGTGTCGCCGTCCTCCTCGTCGACGTCGACCGCTTCCAGCACGTGAACGACACCCGGGGCCATCGGCGGGGTGACGCCGTGTTGCGCGAGCTCGCCGCCCGGCTCGAGACGGTGGCACCGCCGCACTCCATCGTCGGCCGCACGGCGGGCGACGAGTACACGGTCGCCGCGCTCGACCTGAAGTCGGAGGAGGAGGTGCTTCGAGTGGCCGAGCGTCTGCTCGGCGTCTTCGACCGGCCGGTCCAGGTCGACGGCGAGGACCTGTTCCTCACCGGGACCGTCGGGATCTCCACGAACCTGACCCGACCCGGCACGCCCGTGCACGATCTCTTCCGCGAAGCCGACACCGCGCTGCACCGGGCGAAGGTCGAGACCCGCGGCGCGGCCACCGTGTTCGACACCGGCATGCGCGTGGCGGTGGAGCGTCGGGTCGAGACCGAGATGCAGTTGCGCGGCGCCATCGACCGGGGTGAGCTGACGATGCACTACCAGCCGGTCGTCGACATCACGACGGGCGTCGTCTCCGGGTTCGAGGCGCTCATGCGCTGGACGCAGCCCTCGGGCCGCATCGTCGGGCCCAACGCGTTCATCGCCGTGGCCGAGGAGACGGGGCTCGTGGTGCCGATGGGGTCGTGGGCCATCGTCGAGAGCCTGTACCAGCTGCGCCGGTGGATCGATGCGGGGGTGTGCGCACGCAACGTGGGGATGGCTGTGAACCTGGCCGCCCGCCAGCTCCACGACGCCGGGCTCATCGCCACCGTGATGGGCGCGCTCCACGGCGCGGCGCTCCCGCCGCACCAGCTCACGCTCGAGGTCACCGAGACCGCGCTGCTCTCCGATGCGCGCGACGTGGAGCGCACGATCGACCGCCTGAAGTCGCTCGGCGTGCAGATCGCGCTCGACGACTTCGGCACCGGCTACTCGTCGCTCGCCCATCTTCGCCGCTTCCCCATCGACCGCATCAAGATCGACCGAAGCTTCGTCGGGAACCTCGAGACGTCGGCGGAGGACCGGGCGCTCGTACGGTCGATCGTGGTGATGGCACGCGAGCTCGGAAAGGACGTCGTCGCCGAGGGGGTCGAGACGCGCGGACAGCTCGAGGTGCTCGCTCGGATCGGCTGCGCGAAAGCCCAGGGGTTCCTGTTCAGCGAGCCGTTGCCGGCCCACGCCATCGGCAAGCGGGCCGCCACCCTGGAACCGCCGCGACGGCCCGGTACCGCCACCGCGGTCTGATCGCGTATCACGAGCGCGGGAGCGGGCTCTGATGGGCTGACGGTTGCCCTCGCCAAGCGCGCCGTCTGGGTTCTCCCCCACGGAACGGGGGGCCATCGGCCGATGGCCCCCCGGGCTGGGCGGCCCCCGATCCGCTCACGAGAGCAGCGCGCCGACCTCGTGATCGGCCGCGGCGGTGAAGTGCCGCTCCACCATGGTCGCCATCAACCGCTCCCCGCGCTCGTTGGCCACGTCGATCATGCTCGCCACGGTGACCAGCCCGAGCCAGCGGAGCATGGCGTCGCGGTAGTCGACGCGGCACCGCTCCCACGGGTAGTCACGCACGCCGGACGCCAGGAGCGCCTCGTGGTACCGACGCAGCAGCTCGTCCTCGTGGGCGCGCCGGTCGGCGATCGTGAGGCTGCCCGCCAGGAAGTACGCCAGGTCACACGCTCCGTGGAAGCGGATGATGCGCTGCCAGTCGACGAACAGCACCGCACCGACACCACATGGTCGAGTGGCATCGGGCACCGCCAGCATGTTGTCGATGCGCAGGTCGTTGTGGACGAGCGTGTGGGGACCTCGGGCAGCCCACGCGTGGTATCGCTCGGCCAGCACGGGCCCGTAGCGTTCGGCGGCCGCGAACGCGGTGTCGGGGACCAGGTGGCGATAGCGCGCCGCGAACGCCGGCATGGCCTCGCGGAACAGCCGGGCGGAGCGGTCCTCGACGCCGTCGTCCAGCGCGGGCACGAACCCGCTCGCGGCGAGCAGCGGCGCTTCCCACCAGGCGGCGTGCAGTCGGGCCGCGGCGTCGACGACGAGCTCGGCCACGGGAACGGGGCAGCCCTCGATCTGGTCGAGCGGTGCGGCGTCGGTGTGGTCGTCTAGCACCAGGACCGCCACGCGCTCGCTCGGGTCGACGGCCACGTGGTGGCACCGTGGCGCCGGGGTGTGGGCGGCCCCGGCCAGCTGACGGTAGAACGCGGCCTCCCGCTCGAAGTAGCCCCACTCGGTGCCCATGCCGCGGTTGCCCGGTCGCCAGGGTGGCAGCTTCACCACCACGCTGGCCGGATCGGGCTCGGCTCGTCCGCCCTCGTAGTCGAGCTCGACGCGCACCATCACGCTCAGCATGCCGACGCCCTCGCCGAAGGTGCGGGTCCGCACGCCGGTGACCGGACGCACCGGGCGCAGCGCCGCCGAGCACCATGCCGCAGTCAGCTCGTCGGGCGAGCGCGGCACTCGGCGGTCGGCGCCCTCCCCCACCGGAACCATGGGCTCAGTCTCGCGCACGGGCGCCCGCGTGTCGGGGTGGGGGCTGGGCCGCGCCGGCCGGGCGGCGTAGGGTGCACGAGGGGAACGAACCGGGAGGGGTCCACATGGGCGAGACCGTGGTCATCAAGGGCGGCACCGTCGTCGACGGCACGGGCGCACCGGGCGTCCGGGCCGACGTGGCGGTGGCCGACGGCCGCGTCACGGAGATCGGCCCGAACCTGCGCGGCGACCGGGTGCTCGACGCCGGCGGCCACGTGGTGGCGCCTGGCTTCATCGACATCCACACCCACTACGACGCGCAGGTCTTCTGGGACCCGGCGCTCACCCCGTCGTGCTACCACGGCGTCACCACGGTGGTGGCCGGCAACTGCGGCTTCTCCATCGCGCCCACGCGGCCCGAGCACCGGGGCCTGATCGCCCGCACCCTCGAGAAGGTCGAGGACATGGACCCCGCATCGCTCGACGCGGGCATCCCGTGGGAGTTCGAGAGCTTCCCCGAGTACCTCGCCACCGTCGAGCGACACGGCACGGTGCTGAACTACGCCGCATACATCGGCCACACGCCGCTGCGCCTGTTCGTCATGGGCGACGAGGCGTCGTCGCGCACGGCCACGACCGAGGAGATCGCCGCCATGGCGGGCCTCGTCCGCGAGGCCATGGACGCGGGCGCCGCCGGCTTCGCCACCAGCTTCGCGGTCACGCACCGGGGGGCCGACGGCAAGCCGATCCCCAGCCGATGGGCCGACATGACCGAGATCGACGCCCTGTGCAAGGTCGTCGGCGACGTCGGTCGCGGCGTCGTTGGCGTCAACGGCGGGGAGAACCTCGGCTTCTCCGCCACGTACGACCTTCAGCGGCGCATCGGCGCACCGGTCACCTACACCGCGCTGCTGACGGCCGCGTCGGGCGCGCACCTGAAGGCGCTGGCCATCCACCAGGAGCGCTTCGCGCAGGGGGCCGACGTGTGGCCCCAGGTGTCGTGCCGCCCGCTGTCGTTCTCGATGACGATGGTCGAGCCGTTCACCCTCAACACCAGCCCCGTGTTCGCCGAGCTGATGCCCCGTTCGATCGACGAGCGCCGCGCCGCCTACGCCGACCCGGCGTGGCGCCAGCGCGTCCGCGAGGCGTGGTCGGCCGGCCAGGGCGTCCTGCCCCGCTGGGAGACCTACGACGTGATGGAGTCGGCCAACGCCGATCTCGTCGGCACCCGCCTCCTCGACATCGCGGCCCGCACCGGCGCCGACCCGTTCGACGCGCTCCTCGACCTGACCCTCAGCGAGCCCGACCTCAAGGGCTTCCGGGTTCGGGCCGTGCTGGCCAACGACGACCAGGCCGGCATCGCCCAGCTCCTAACCACCGAGGGGTGCACGCTCGGGTTGTCCGACGCCGGCGCCCACGTCGGCCAGCTGTGCGACGCCCCGCTCGCCACCGACCTGCTCGGCAACTGGGTCCGGGGCCGCGGTGTGCTCGGTCTCGAGGATGCGGTCCACAAGCTCACACAGATCCAGGCCGACCTGTTCGGGTTCGCCGACCGCGGTGTGCTGCGCCCCGGCGCGTGGGCCGACGTCGTCGTGTTCGACGCCGACACCGTGGCTCCCGGGCCGTTGCGTCGGGTGCGCGACTTCCCGGCCGGGGCGGAGCGCCTCACGGCCGACCAGCCCGTCGGCATGCGTCACCTGCTCGTCAACGGCACGCCGATCCAGGTCGACGGCGAGTTCTCCGACGCCGTCATGGCGGGCAAGCCCGGCGCGCTCGTGCGCCCGTCGGCGCGCCGCTGATCGCCTCTAGCCTGCGGCGGTGCCGATCGCCTCGTCCCCCGTACGCGCCGCCCTCGTCGGCTTCGGCCTCGGTGGCCAGGCCTTCCACGCCCCGTTCCTCCAGGCCGTCGCCGGCCTCGAGCTGACGTCGATCGTCACCTCCGACCCCGTACGACGGGCGTTGGCGGCCGAGCGATACCCGCAGGCGCGGCTGCTCGCCAACGCCGACGAGCTGTGGGCGACGGCGGCCGACCATGACCTGGCGGTCATCACGACCGCCAACCGGGCCCACGTGCCGCTCACGCTCGCCGCCCTCGACGCCGGCCTGCACGTGGTGGTCGACAAGCCGCTGGCCCCCACCGCGGCGGATGCTCGCATCCTCGTGGCCGCGGCCGAGCGCGCCGGGCGGATGCTCACCGTGTTCCAGAACCGGCGGTGGGACAGCGACATGCTGACGCTGCGTCGGCTCCTTGCCGACGGCGCGTTGGGCGATGTGTGGCGCTTCGAGTCTCGCTTCGAGCGGTGGCGGCCGGTGGTCGACCCGACGAAGTGGCGCGAGAGCGCGGATGCGGCAGACGCCGGCGGTCTGCTGTTCGATCTCGGCAGCCATCTGCTCGATCAGGCGCTTTCGTTGTTCGGTCCGGCTCGCCAGGTGTACGCAGAGGTACGAACCCGTCGGCCGGGCGCGGTCGTCGATGACGACACGTTCGTCGCCCTGACCCACGACAACGGCGTGGTGAGCCACCACTGGGTGAGCGCCACCGCCGCGCAGCTGGGGCCGCGCCTGCGCGTGCTCGGGTCGCGGGCGGCGTTCGTGGTCGACGGGCTCGACGGGCAGGAAGCCGCACTGCGCGCCGGCGCCGCGCCGAGCGACCCCGGCTACGGCGTCGTGCCGGCTGAGGCATGGGGCCGGCTCGTCGCCGGCGACGACATCCAGCCGGTGCCGGCCGAGCCCGGCGCGTACCAGCGGTTCTACGAGGGGGTCGTGCACGCCGTGCGAGACGGCGCGCCGGCCCCGGTGGATCCCGCCGACGCCGTCGCGGTCCTCGACGTGCTCGAGGCGGCCCGCGCCGCGTCAGCCTGAGTGCCGGCGGTGACCGAGGACGTCGGTCCACAGCCGGTCGTAGCGCGCCGCCATCACCGTGTCGGTGTACAGCTCGCCGGCGAGCGCCCGCGCCGCGGTGGCCAGCCGGGCGCGCTCGTGGGCGTCGTCGAGGAGGCGGCGCAGGGCGGCGGCGAGCCCGCCCACGTCGCCGACGGCCACGAGCAACCCCGTGCGCCCGTCCTCGATGGCGTCGGGCACGCTGCCGACGCGGGTGGCTACCACCGCCACACCCGACAGCATGGCCTCGACGATGGTGAGGGGGAACGACTCGTCGCGCGACGGCAGGGCGAACACGTCGAACCCGGCCAGGACGGGCCGGGGGTCGTCGAGCCAGCCGAGGAAGCGGACCCGGTCGTCGATGCCGAGCGACACGGCCAGCCCTTCGAGCTCCGGGCGGCGGGGGCCATCGCCGACGAGCACCAGGGTCGCCGTCGGCACGGCCGTCATCGCGCGCAGGAGCACCGAGAGGTTCTTCTGATCGTCGAGTCGCGCCACGCACCCCACCACAGGTCCGGCGGCGAGACGCACGGGCGGCACCTCGCCGCGGTCGGGTACCCCGTTGTGGACGACCGTCAGGCGGCGGCGCGGGACCCCGAAGAAGGTGTGGACGTCGTCGGCCGAGGCGGTACCGACGGCGACGTGGCCGGCGAGGGGCGCGAACCAGGCCCGCGCCAGCAGCGCGCCCTGGCGGCGGCGGCTGGGGAGCACCAGTTGCTCGACCGCCACGGTGGGGATCCGCTGGGTGTAGCCGGCCAGGAGCGCGGCGCGGCTGAGGAAGGGGTTGGTGAGCGTCACCTGGAGGAGGTCGAGGTCGAGGCGGGCGAGCACGCGGCGGTAGCGCCGGGCGGTGTCGAGGAGCCCGGCCTGCGGCGCCAACCGGTGCCGCTCGACGTCCGGCAGTGCCCGCGCCGCCTCCTCCAGGAGCGCGTCGGAGGGCGACAGGATCACGAGTTCCCGGGCACCCGAGTACGCTCGGGCGAGGTGCAGGAGGGCGCGCTCGGCCCCGCCGACCACCGGGCCGTCGCCGTAGAGACCGATTCGCTCACGTACGCCGTGCACGTGACCACACTGCGTCGAGAACCATAGAGTTGACCTTACCTAAAGTTTAGTCTTGCGAGCGGAGACACGTGGGACGGGGCGAGACCATGCACAAGTGGACGGGGGCGGCAACGGTCGATGCGACCGTCGACGACGACCTGTCCGGCGGGCCCCGACCGAAGCTGCTGCTCGTCACCGATCGGCTCCCGGCCCCCGATAGCGGGTACGGACTGCGGGTCACGAACGTGCTCGAAGGGCTCCGAACGGTCGGCGACCTCGACGTGCTCGTCCTCGACAGCAGTCGCCGGGGCGAGCAGTGGCCCGAGCGCTACGGCGACGCCACCCTCCTGCGGGCCGAGGCGCCGATCCGGCGCGCCAAGCTGCGGCGCATCGCCTCCCGCCTGCCGACCGCGCTCTACTACCGCAACCACCGCGCGCTGCGCGCCGAGGCCGCGGCCGTGGTCGCGGCGGGCCGATGGGACGCGGTCTGGTACAGCCGGGTGACCGCGTTCCACTACGCGCCGGTGACCGGCACACCTCGGATCGTCGACTTCGACGACCTCAACGACCGCCTCCTGCGCACCAAGATGGCGGACCGTCGCAGCCAGCACGGGATGCTGCGCACCCTGCCCCGGCAGGCGTGGGACGCGCTCGACGTGGCCCGCTGGCGGAGGCTTCAGCACCGCATCGCTTGCTCGGTCGAGCGCGTCACGGTGTGCAGCCAGGCCGACCAGCGCCTGCTCGGCGAACCGAACTGTGCGGTCGTCCCCAACGGCTACCCGAGGCCGGCGCCCGCCGAGGAGCGCCAGCGCCCCGCCGATCGTCCACCGACCATGCTGTTCGTCGGTCCGCTCACGTACGAGCCGAACCTGTTCGCCGTCGAGTGGATGATCCGGCGCGTCATGCCGGTGGTACGCGAACGCATGCCCGGCGCACGGCTGCTGGTGGCCGGCGACATCGACGGCGTGAAGCTGCGCGGGCTCGAGAGCGAGGACGTCGAGTTCCTCGGCTGGGTGCCCGACGTGGCGCCGGTGTACGAGGCCACCGACGCGGCCGTCACGCCGCTGCACTCCGGCGGCGGTACGAGACTCAAGGTGATCGAGGCACTGGCGCGCGGCGTCCCTCTGGTGTCGACGAGCTTCGGATGCAGCGGGCTCGACCTGGTGGCCGGGCGGGATCTGCTGGTCGCCGACGATCCGGCGGCGTTCGCCGACGCCTGCGTGGCTGCGCTCAGCGACGCCGACCTGCGCCGACGGCTGATCACCGCCGGTCGCGAGCGGTATGTTCGGGGGATGTCCTCGACGGCGTGCAGCGACGCGGTCGCGTCCGTCGTCCGCTC